>NZ_JAJDMI010000042.1:0-31289 GCF_020593505.1 Blautia sp. DFI.3.45 | reverse complement strand
AAGTTACAGGCGTATCCGCCGATATTCAGTCTGACGCCTAAAGCGTCTGGAAGCACGTGACTTCAGTCATGTGAGGTTCACATCAAAGTAAAATGGCTTTATAATAAAAATAAGGGCGAGTAGCGTAATGAGTCGGAAAACAACAGTTATGCTGCTTGTTTTTATAAAATGAATTTCAGGAGGAACTGCATATGCATGAGTATGAAATCTTTATTGAGGATATAAATCCGTGTGGAGGAGAACAATACAGTAAAAAAACTTTGATCGAGGCAGAAGCAGCCAGCCCGGAAGCCTATGTAAAAGAAAATGGAAGATTTCCGATTCTGGAATCCACACGCAATGAGAGTGGAGATGTTGTAATAGTAACAGGAGACAATCAGGGTTCTTTTGTACGTTATACTTTTACGGAATAAGAATGCCAGTCAGCAAGGAGTGGATTTTGTGAAATATGAAATTGGAGACTTTGTCAGCAAACCAGTTACAGGTATCTGTAAAATAGAAAATATTTTATATTTGAATCCGCAGGATGAAAAAAACGATAAGTTATATTATCTGATGAAACCAGTAGAAGATGAAAAGGAAAAAATATATGTTCCTGTTTCAAACTCAGATTCAAGACTGAGATTATGTCTGACAAAAGAAGAAGCCTGGAATCTGATCAAACGAATTCCGGATATCCCGACAGCATGGACAAACAATGAAAAAATGAGGGAACAAAATTATAAAGAAGCAGTAAGAGCAAATACCCCTGAGGCATTAGTTGCTATTATAAAAATGATTTATCAGCGGAAGCAGAAAAGACTTGCACAAGGGAAAAAATGTACTGCTACAGATGCAAGGTATTTCCAGATAGCAGAAAATCTGTTATATATGGAACTGGGAGTTGCACTTGAAAAGCCAAAACAGGAAATCTGTAAAACGATTATTGATTACATCGATCAAAATAAAATAGATTGATATGCATTGTAAAAATATTTCGTTTGACTTTTTAGAAAACAGGAAATATAATGATAACGAACGAGTAGCAAATGAGCGTAAATCCAGTTTCATGCTACTCGTTTTTCTTTTGTTAAATAGAATATTTGCTATGAAAAAAGTGTGTAGCCTGTCAGCGTAAGTCCAGCTTATGTGACAGGGTGCGCACTTTTTTTGTGCAGAAAAGAGAGGAGTTAAAGTAAAATGGCAGAAAGCAACAAAATGAAGGATATGCCGGTGAATAAGCTGATGATCCAGATGGGAATCCCTATGATCTTATCCATGGCATTGCAGGCGGTCTATAACATTGTAGACAGTGCGTTTGTAGGAAATATGAGAGTAGGCAGTGAAGCTGCATTAAATGCCCTCACTCTGGTATTTCCGGTTCAGATGCTTATGGTAGCGGCAGGAATCGGAACAGGTGTAGGAACCAATGCACTTCTTGCAAGGACACTTGGACAGGGAAACAGGGAAAAGGCTGCAAAGGTAGCAGGAAACAGTCTGTTCCTGGGTGTGATCATTTACGTGGTCTGCTTATTGTTTGGTATTTTTGGAGTGAAAGCATATATTTCATCACAGACAGTTGATGCAGAAGTACTTGAAATGGGAGTCAGTTATCTGCGGATATGCTGTGTGATTTCTTTTGGTATTATTTTCTTTTCTTTATTTGAAAAGCTATTACAGGCAACAGGTCGTTCTCTTTATTCTACAATCGGACAGGTGGTTGGTGCTGTTGTAAATATCATTCTCGATCCGATCATGATCTACGGTATTGGACCTTGCCCTGAAATGGGAGTGAAAGGTGCAGCTTACGCAACTGTAATTGGTCAGGTTGCTTCTGCTGTATTGCTGCTTATTTTTCATATGAAACTGAACAGGGAATTCGGGCATGGACCGAAATACATGAAACCGAATGCTGGTGTTATAAAAGAAATCTATGCAATCGGACTTCCGGCAATTATTGCGCAGGCTCTGATGTCTATTATGGTTTATGTGATGAATCTGATCCTGAAGTTCAATCCATCAGCACAGACAGCCTATGGATTGTTCTATAAAGTCCAGCAGTTTGTTCTCTTCCTTGCTTTTGGTCTGCGAGATGCGATCACTCCGATCATTGCATTTGCTTATGGAATGAGAAGTAAAAAGAGAATTCAGGATGGTATCAAATATGGACTTATTTATACCATTGCATTAATGATTCTGGGAATTGCAATTACGGAGATTTTCCCCGGAGCGTTTGCAATGCTGTTTAATGCAGGACAGTCAAGAGAATATTTTATTGCCGCGATGAGAGTGATTTCAGTGAGTTTCTTGTTTGCCGGAATTAATGTTGCTTATCAGGGAATTTACCAGGCATTGGATGGCGGCCTGGAATCACTGGTGATTTCACTTTTGAGACAGCTGATTATTATTTTGCCACTGGCGGGAATCTTTTCTCTGCTTGTCAGAAATGGTCAAATGGGAGTTTCGTTGATCTGGTGGGCATTTCCAATTACTGAAATAATTTCATGTTTTGTGGGATATGTATTTTTAAAGAAAATCAGAAAAAATAGGGTTGATGTTTTAAACTAGGAGGAATCAGAGATGGCAAAAAGAATTATTACGATCAGCAGGGAATTTGGAAGCGGTGGACGTTTTATCGGAGAAGAAGTGGCAAAGAAACTCGGAATTGCCTATTATGATAAAAATATCATTGGTCAGATTGCAGAAAAGTCCGGCTTATCACCGGAATATATTCAGGAAAATGCGGAATTATCTCCGAAAAAAGGTTTGTTCGCATATGCATTTTCCGGTCGTGATATCACAGGAAAATTTGTGGAGGACATGGTGTATGAGGCACAGAGAAATATTATTTTAGGATTGGCTGAGAAGGAGCCTTGTGTGATCATTGGAAGAAATGCAGACTATATACTGAAAGACCGGGACGATGTGCTGAATGTATTTATTCATGGGGACATGCTGGAAAAAATAAAGCGTATCACTGGTTTATACAATGTAAAAGAGAAGGCAGCTGTGAAAATGATGGCAGACACAGATAAAAGGCGAAGAACAAATTATAACTTTTACACAGATCAGAACTGGGGAAAAGCCAGCAATTACACACTGTGCCTGAACAGCTCACAGCTTGGATATGACAGATGTGAGATGATAATTATGGAATGCGTGAAATAAAAACAGATTATGTTTTTTATTCAAATTGACTGAGTGGAAGATCCCTTTTTCTATGTAGTGTATCTGTAAAATAAAAGAGGCAGATATAATGAAAAGGAATAAACCAGCTTGTATCATTCAGGTAAGAGTTAAGTGATGGAAGCATTTCAGATAATAATAGTTACTTTGCGCATTTTGTGTTATAATTGAGATTAACAGGAAATGATAAATATCTGCAAAATGAATGTTTATCAGGAACTTACCGGAGGACATTTTAGTTAAGACGTAATAGATTTCGGACTTTGTAAAATGCAAAAGGGAGATCAATGATATGAGAAAAAAAACAGTTCAAACAAGCAGTACCAAAAGCAGTACCAAAGGCAATACAAAGAGTAATACAAAGAGCAATGCAAGAAACAGCGTAAAAAGCAGTGTAAAAAGCAGGGCAAAAAACAGTTCTCAAAAAGCTGTTAAGACTGTTGCTCCAACAGTAGAGAATGTTTCTGTTAAGCAAGCCGTAATTATTCAGGAGCCATCTGTTGAACAGAATGAACAGAACATTCCAACGAGACAGCCTGATTTGGGACCGCGAAGAAGTGTAGCCTTCATTGGATCAGAATGTTATCCATTTGTTAAGACCGGCGGATTGGGAGATGTAATGTCTGCCCTGCCAAAGAGTCTGGCAAAATTAAACATTGATGTTAAGGTCATTATTCCAAGATACAAATGTATTCCTCAGAAATTTCAGGAAAAGATGGAATACAAGGGTTCCTTTGATATGAATCTCTGCTCTGATGGAAAGCAGTATTATGTGGGAATTATGGAATATCAGGAGGATGGGGTTGTCTATGATTTTATAGATAATGATGAGTTCTTCTCCTGGGGAAATCCATATACGAATCTCATAGATGACATTCCGAAATTCTGTTATTTTGCAAAAGCTGCCCTTGCTGCCCTTAATTATCTGAACTGGACTCCTGATGTAGTACATTGTCATGACTGGCAGGCAGCTTTAGTACCACTTTATCTGAGAACCTGTTTTCAGGATACAGATGTAGGACGTGCAATTTCAGTACTCACAATACATAATCTGAAGTTCCAGGGTATTTATGACAGAAAAAAGATTCAATACTGGTCAGGACTTCCTGATTATGTATTTAATAAGGACTGCATGATCCAGAACTGGCTGGATGCCAATATGTTAAAGGGTGGCATCGCTTACAGCAATAAAGTTACAACTGTAAGTAACACCTATGCCTGGGAGATTCAGACAGAGGAATATGGAGAGGGACTTGCAGAGCATTTAAGATATCACAACAATAAGATTCTGGGAATTGTGAATGGTATTGATACGGATATCTGGAATCCTGTAACTGATAAGCTGTTAGCAGCTGATTACGATGAGAAGTCAGCAATAAAGAATAAAAAGATTAATAAAAAAGCTCTCCAAGAATCTCTGGGGCTGGATGTAGATGAGCATAAGATGGTAATCGGACTTATTTCACGTCTCACCAACCAGAAAGGTCTTGATCTTGTAAATGACGTAATCCCGGGAATTATGGATGAACATACGCAGGTGGTTGTTCTTGGTACTGGTGATTCTCAGTATGAAAATACATTCCGCTATTATGAAAACAAATATAAAGGCAATTTCTGTGCATATATTGCTTACAATGAAAATGTGGCTCACAATATTTATGCAGGATGCGATGCACTTCTGGTTCCATCAAGATTTGAACCATGTGGACTTACACAGCTTATAGCCATGAGATATGGTGCAGTTCCGATTGTAAGAGAGACCGGAGGACTCAAAGATACGGTTCAGCCTTATAATATGTTTGAAAATACAGGAAACGGTTTTACATTTGACAGATATGAAAGCGGGCTGCTTTACGATGCGATCAACAGAGCAAAGACGCTCTATTTCGAGAACAGAAAATCCTGGGATGATATGGTGATCCGCGATATGAATAAAGATGTTTCCTGGGAAAAGAGTGCAAAACAGTACAAAGATATGTATGTAGGATTAACACCAAGAGATTAGAGCAGAGAATGTGCTCTGGCGTATATTTCGAAAACGATGTACTGGTCTTTCCAAATGGCTACGCAATGCGTAACAAATTGAGACAAAATCTGGTTGATAAACCAGATAAAAGTGATATACTGAATACATAAGAAAAGAAACCGTGTGGAATTACAGTTTTGTTTTCACACGGTTTTTTAGAAAATTAAGGTTAGATAAAACTAACATACATGATAGCGATTTACTGGACAATGTAAAGAGGACGGATTTCTATGAAAATATTGATTTATGGTGTCTGGTGTGATTGGAGGAAAACAACATGAAAAACGAAGAATACAAAAAACTGTCAATTGCTGAATTTACAAAAGCAGCAGGAAGATATGAAAGTAACCATGCGGGTATTTACGAAATGTGTAAGAAGGACTATCCGGATATTTTGGAAGAATTAGAGAAAGAGCCATTTAGAGATTTATTGGACGCTGGATGTGGACCGGCTCCGATGATTTCTTTATTAGCAGAAAAATATCCAGACCGACATTATACAGGTCTGGATTTGACTCCGGCCATGATTGAACAGGCAAAAAAGAAAAACATTTCAAATGCAACGTTTGTTGTAGGAGACTGTGAGAACTTTCCTTTTGAAAATGATTCATTTGATGCAATTATTTGTTCTATGAGTTTTCATCATTATCCGGATCCACAGGCATTTTTTGACAGTGTAAAAAGATGTCTTCGCCCAAATGGAAGATTGATCCTGCGGGATGTAACCAGTGACAATAAAGTATTGGTATGGCTGATGAATACATTGGAAATGCCTCTGGCAAATATATGCGGACATGGAGATGTTCGGGTTCCAACAAGAGATGTGGTCATGAAATGTTGCAGAAAAGTAGGATTAAAAGTAGAAAAATTTGAAATCCGCAAAGGTATGAGGATGCATTGTGTTGTCAGAAAAGCCTGAAGGAGACTAGCTATGAAATTTTATGAAAGTGGAGACAATCGTAAACCTGTGATATTTTTATTTCCCGGTACCTGTTGCCTGTATAGTAGCTTTGATCATGTACTGGATGGGTTACATTCTTATTTTTATACGGTAGCAGTTTCTTATGATGGATTTGATCCGAACGAGAAAACAGAATTTTATTCGATGGAAGATGAATGTGAAAAAATTGAGCAAGAAATCAGAACAAAGTATGGTGGGAGAATTAAAGCAGCGTATGGATGTTCCCTTGGAGGAAGTTTTGTATCCCTTCTGATTCAGCGGAAAAGAATCCATATAGATCATGGCATCATTGGGAGCAGTGATATGGATGAAGCAGGTTCGTTTATGGCAAAGCTCCAGTCATCTATCATTGTGCCAATTATGTATAAAATGGTACACACGGGTAAATTACCTAAGTTTATGCAAAAGAAAATAAATGAAGCAGATGAATCAAGAAAGAAACTGATTGATGGATTTGTAAATATGTTTGGTATTGACAAGGGAGGAAGTCCATGGATTACGAAACAGAGTGTTTATAATCAGTTCTATTCTGATCTGGTTACGAAAGTCCAGCATGGAATTGATGTACCGGGAACAACAATTCACGTGTTTTATGCAACAAAGATGGGTGAAAAATACGAAAAGAGATATTGTACTTATTTCAAAAATCCGGATATCCGAAGACATAACATGCAGCATGAAGAACTGTTTTGCTGCCATAGTGCAGAATGGGTGAAAGAAGTAAAAAAAGCAGTGGAAGGCGACAGACAATGAAAGAAAAAGTGAATGTGACAGGTGTGCCGGAAACGATGGTACAGACCTTGTATGCAAGAGCAAAAGAAACAAGAAAGAAAAATGCTAAAATAAATGACGAAATTGCAGTAGAACTTGTGAAAAAGCTTGATTATGACTTTTCCAAAGCAGATAAAGATAACGCCATGACTTATGGTGTGATTGCGAGAACAATTGTATTAGACCGGATGGTCAGAAAATATTTGGAGAAGCATGAAAATACAGTTGTCGTAAATATTGCATGCGGACTGGATACCAGATGCTACCGGATGAAGGGAAAATATCTGCGCTGGTATAATGTAGACCTTCCGGAAACAATGAAAATAAGGAGCCAGTTCCTTACCGAAACTGATCCGGTGTATCAGATTGCAAAGTCTGCAATGGATGATTCCTACATAGATGATATCGATTATCACGGTAAGAATATTCTGGTAATAATCGAAGGACTTACAATGTATTTGTATGAGAAAGATATCAGGAAGATGTTTTCTATTATTGATAAATCATTTCAGAAAGTTACAGTAATGGTCGAAACCATGTCACCCTTTGTTGTAAAGCATATGAAAGAGAAATCCATAGAGGGAAGCAATGCAAAATTCACATGGGGAGTTAAGAACAGAAAGGAGCTGCAAAGAATCATACCGGCATTTTCTGTTCGGCAGGAAGTCAGTCTTGTTGAAGGAATGAAAGAGCTTATGCCTGTTTATTATGTAATAGGTAAGATTCCGGCTGTTCGGAATATCTCAAATAAAATAATAGTTTTGGAGAAACATAGCTGATATTAAGGGAGGAGATGATACAGATGAAGAAAAGGCATTTTGATGTGGAATCAGATGGATTTTATGGTGCATACTGGAAATGTAAAACAGGCTCAGACTGTGCAATGATTGCGATGATCGGGGATGATCCGGAGGATTATCTGGCGCGTACATCCGTGAAATGGTTACATAAACTCGGTGTGAACGTGATGACGATGTCGCCGGCAAAAAAGGATTATGGACATCATAATTATCCGCTGGAACGTATAGAGAAAGCAATCAGTTGGTTAAAAATACATGGTAATCAGAAGATAGGAATTGTCGGGGCATCTACTACAGGAACACTTGCATTGACTGCTGCTTCTTATTTTAAGGATATCACATTGACGATAGGTCTGACACCGAGTGACTTTATCTGGCAGGGATTTATGCAGGGTAAAAGAGATGGTTGTAAGGAATGGCCAATGGAGGGAGAATCTCTTTTTTCGTATAAAGAAGAACCACTTCCATACATGCCGTTTTGTTACAAACATCCGGATTACTGGCATGTGATTGAGAAAGAAACAAAACGGACCGGTGATATGATCAATTCAAGAAAACTATTTGATGATTCTGAAAAGGCTCACCCAATCACAGAAGACGAGATAATCAAGATTGAAAAAATCCATGGAACAGTATTGTTAATTGGTGCTGAAGATGATGTGTTGTGGGATACTGCAAAATATATCCGCCGTATGAAGCAGCGTATGAAAGAACATTCACACACATGCAGATTGGATTATGTCATTTATGAGCATGGAACCCATTTCGTTTTTCCGGAGAGCATGCTAAAGACAATGCTCCCGGTTGGATCCGGACTCTTTGTGAAACTGGCATTTCAGGCAGCAAGAAAACATCCGAAAGAATGTCGCAGAGCACGTCTGGATATTGACTGGCGGGTAAGAAATGCTGTTGCAAAATGGAAGAGAGTAGATAGATAAAAAATAGACAGAAGGTGGAAGTGTGGTATTTAAAACAACAGGAAATAAATCAAATTCAGTCATTCTGTTTTTCCATGCAATGGGAGTAACTGGGGAAAGCAGTATGCCGGTTGCAGAGAAAATGGCAGAAAAATATTATTGCATTATGCCAACATCGACTGTGTATTGCTCCGGACAGAGGTATCAAAGCAAAAGAGATGAGATACAACAGATTGTACGATTTTTGGGGAACCATGGAATCAAAGAAATAGAACTTATAGTTGCATCTTCGATTGGAGCAGATCTCGCCATGGCATTCCTGACAGAGATAAAAATACCGGTAAAGCATGTTTTTTTTGATGGCGGGCAGTTTGCACAGATTGGAAAGGCAACACGCAGAATCATGGTTCCGTTCTTATATATAGCAATGAAAAGTTTATATTGGTCAAAAGGAAAAACACTAAAGAGAATCATGTGGTGTGACGATGATAAAATTAAACCTTATTTTATAGAGGCAGGAAAGAACTTGACGTATGGAAATCTGAGGAGACAGCTGACAGACAGTTTGGAAGATAAGCCATTTTCAGAACTGTCAGAAGAATTGCAGAAACATACATTCTGGGAATTTGGAAGTATAGAAGAACATTTTAAATACAGAAATGCAGTGATGCAGACTTATATATACGGTAACTTTCCGGTTTTTGAGGGATTCAACCATATGCAGTATCAAATTCAAAATCCGGAGGGATTTGCCAGAATGCTCGAAACAATTATTGAGACTGACCGATTACCGGAATTGGCATTTGCGATGTGGTATAGAGGAAAATAGTTATGAAAAATGCTTATGAGCTTGCTGAAAATATATTGAAGTCCAAACCTGATAAGAATATAGAATTAAAATCATCAGATTCTTTTGCCAGTATTGAGTTATATGGTACATCAGCTTGCAAAAAGGTACAGGATACGGAATTCTGTGAATGTTTTCATTTGGAAAATGAGAGCGGTACAGGAATGATTACATTGTATCATGTGTTTCCAGGAATTGATCTGGTTTATAATGATATGCATATGGAGTATTGCAACAAGGAGCAAAAGCCGGCTTCCAGTGTGATGGAAATAAACTATTGCATGGAAGGCCGTTGCGAATGCGTGTTTGAACAAAATGAATATGGTTATATAGCGGCAGGAGACTTGTCATTTTGTTCTTTGAAAAAAACTGGGCATGTGTCAGAGTTTCCAACATCGCGTTATCATGGAATTACCATTACGCTTGACTTTTCCATGATTACAGACGAAATGAAAAGGATACTGCAATTATTGTCTGTAAATCTGGAAAAGATTAGTAACATTTCAAAAACACATAGTTTTACTATTATACGGGCAAATCAGTCAATAGAACATATCTTTTTGGAATTGTATAAAGTTCCTGAAGAAATCAGATATGGTTATATTCGTGTGAAAATTCTGGAACTATTATTAGTATTAACTGGATTTGATTTAAAGAAAAATAATTCTGAGCATGTATATTTTTCGGATGTACAGATTGATGCAATAAAGCAGGTTCATGCGTTTCTAAAGGGACACTATAGGGGGCATTATACGATTGAAGAATTGTCAGTGCGTTTTAAAATGTCACCAACTGTTTTGAAAAAATGCTTTAAGGGTGTATACGGAAATTCTGTGTACGCTTATATGAAAAAGTACAGGCTGCAGATGGCGGAACGCCTTTTAAAAGAAAATAAACTTACGATCGGGGAGATAGCATTACAAATTGGCTATCAGAATCCGAACAAATTTACATCTGCATTTCGTACAGAATACGGTATGACACCAACGGAATACCGTAAGAAAAAGACACAGGAAAGTCTGAATGGATAGAAAAAGAGTCTGTTTAGTAATTGAGATTCTATATGGAAATCTATAAAATATGCGTTGTAGTTAGAAGAATCTAACTGCAACGATTTTTAATTTAAGGAGGCATCTCATGAAGCAGAAAAAACTTTTAACATTATTTTTAACAGTTGCAACGTCATTTTCAATGTTAGTTGCTTGTAGTAACGCTACATTTGCAGAAAGTACAGGTACGGCAACTGTTACAGAAAGTACAAATACGACGGACAAGAAACAGAAAGCAGATGAAAATCAGGATGCTGCAAAACAACTTTTGGTTGATTTGACGGGTTCATATCAGGAACTATGGCCGGTAATTCTTGATGAAAAATATCAGCAGATCTGGATTGATGATTGTACAGAGTTGGTTGGTGAGGAAAATGCGGAGGCAGCATATGATAAGTTAGCATCCATGGTTTCAGGAACAATTTATGGAGAAGAAGCAGTAGAAGCATACAAAGATGGCGATGGTGTTTATGACTGCTCTTTTAAAGAAGGTGTAAATAAGCTGGAATTTAATGGTTCTGATTCAGTGATCAAGGGATATGATTCAGAAGGAAAAGAAATCTTTTCCCATACATATCATTATGTTGGAATAGAAGAAGTACGTGGGTTATACGAATTTAAAAGTGACGATGCAGACTCAGGCGAATTTACTTATTTCTGCATAGCACCAGATACAAATGATACAACCTATCATATTGAATTGCGCTACGGCAGCGATTTGGAGGCACTTGGAAAATATGATGAAGGAGACTATGCATACTGGCTTGGCTCAGGTATTTCAACAGACTATGATCAGACAATGGTTGAGAACTGTATAGAACTTTTCTGCAAAGAAAATCTGTCTGAATAGAACAGACTTGTAAAACTGCAGAAAGCATCTGCGGAGTGGAAACTGAATACACGAGGAAAATAAAAAATTGAAACACCAAGACTTGACAAATTCCTGTAATGAGTTAAAATATAACAGTGTTATATAGCACTGTTATATTTTGAAAAGAAGTTTAGAGGATACGAAAAGAATGTCGACGAAAGCAGAAGATACACAGAAAAACATATTAGATACAGCCAGAAAACATTTTCTGAAAGATGGTTTGACAGGAGCATCTTTAAGAAATATTGTAAAAGATGCAGGGCTTACTACTGGAGCATTTTACAAATATTATCCGACGAAAGAGGCACTTTTTGATGCACTGACGGATCCTTATATGGAACATATTTATCAGATTTATGACCAGATCGTTGAGGAGTTTGAAAAGCTTTCTGCCAGTGATCAGACAAGGAATATGTCGGATACATCCAGTGATGGGATGGAGCAGATGGTTGATTATATCTATGATCATTATGATAATTTCAGATTATTGTTGAAATGCGGAGACAGTGGAAAATTTGAATTATTCATACACAATATGGTGGAGCGGGAAATGAAGTCCAGCCTGAAATATATGGAAAAAATGAAGGAAGCCGGTGTAAAAATACCGGTTGTAGAGGAAAGCCTTATGCATATGATCTATACGGGATTTTTTTCATCAGTATTTCAGATCATTGAGCATGATATAGACAGGGAGACTGCAAAGAAAAATGTACATCAACTGAAAGAATTTAATACAGGTGGCTGGGAACGATTGTGGAATATTGAATTTCCAGTATAACTGATGCAGGAATTCTGAATAGGTTATGTGTGTTGCAGGTTCTGGATTTCTGAATAAAGTTCAGACAGGATAATAATATCAGGTGGTTGATGCCAGTAAACCACCTATTTTATTATATGTTGGTTAGCGCGAACTAACAGAAGGTAAAGCAATAAAACGAAACAATAAAACGAAACAATAAAACGAACGTAAGGAGTGAAGAGATGTGAAAGAAAAAAAGAAGTCGACAATCAGCTGGATCCTGACATGGGCGGGACAAAAAAGAATTGCTTATGTGTGGAGTGTGTTACTTGCAATAGGAAATGTGATTTTTAAGATTTTGCCGTATTTTATTATTGCAGATGTAGTAAAGCTGTTTTTAAATGGTGAAAAGGAGTTTGAAATATATCTTGCAAAAGCGGTTCTGATTGCATTATCGTTTATCATTGCAGAACTGCTTCATTCACTTTCGACAGCATTGTCACATAAAGCAACGTTTGCAGTACTTGCAAATATAAGAAAATCCTGCTGTGACAAGCTGGCGCGGGTACCTCTTGGCTATGTGAAAGACACACCTTCCGGTACATTTAAAAATATTATGGTGGAAAGAATCGACAGTATCGAGACAACACTGGCGCATATTGTCCCGGAATTCACGTCCAATCTGCTGGCACCGATTGTGATTTTGATTTATTTCTTCCTGACAGACTGGAGACTGGCACTCTGGTCATTGGTGCCGGTTATAGTGGGATTTCTTTCCTATTTTGGAATGATGCTGGATTATAAACCAAGCTTCGAGAGAACGGTTCAGACAACAAAAGATCTGAATGATGCGGCAGTGGAATATATTGACGGAATCGAAGTGATCAAGGCATTTGGAAAGACAGAAAGTTCTTATGCAAAATTTACAAAGGCGGCTATGGCTTATGCAGATTCCTTTATTTCCTGGATGAAACGGTGCTCGATCTTTCATGGACTGATGATGGTGGTCACACCTTATACGCTTCTTACGGTATTGCCGTTTGGGGCACATTATGTAGCCAATGGAACACTTGCGATTTCAGATTTTGTCATCTGCATTATTTTATCACTTGGAATCGTTGGACCGTTGATCACAGTGGGTTCCTATACAGATGATCTTGGCAAGATCGGAGTGATTGTTGGTGAAGTGGCAGGAATTCTGGAACAGCCGGAGCTTGAACGTCCAGAGAAAAGTAAAAGTGTTCCAAAAGATAACTCCGTTACTCTTGAAGATGTCAGATTTGGTTATCACGACAAAGAGATTCTGCATGGAGTAACTATGGAGCTGAAAGCAGGAACGGTAAATGCAATCGTAGGACCTTCCGGAAGCGGCAAGTCGACCATCGCAAAGCTGATTGCGTCCTTGTGGGATGTGGATTCCGGAAGCATTAAAATCGGTGGAGTTGATGTCAAAGAAATGTCGCTTGCAGATTTTAATCGGAAAATTGCATATGTTGCACAGGATAATTATCTGTTCAATGAAACGGTACGTGAAAATATCAGACAGGGAAATCCAGAGGCTACAGATGAACAGGTCATCGAGGTGACAAAGAAAAGCGGATGCTATGAATTTATCATGCAGTTGGAGAATGGATTTGATACGGTTGTAGGAGGTGCAGGAGGACATCTGTCAGGAGGCGAGAGACAGCGTATCTCCATTGCAAGAGCAATGCTAAAGGATGCTCCGATCGTGATTCTTGATGAGGCAACTGCCTACACAGATCCGGAAAATGAGGCAATTCTGCAGAATTCTATCGCAAAACTGGTAGCAGGGAAGACCCTGATCGTAATAGCACACAGACTTTCTACTGTTAAGGACAGTGACCAGATCTTTGTTGTAAATGATGGAAATGTAACAGCACATGGCACACATGAGGAACTTCTGGTGTCATGCCCGCTTTATAAGGAAATGTGGAATGCCCATATTTCTGTAAAAGATACAGTGAAGGAGGGAGAATGATATGTTTGGGATTCTGGCAAAATTCTTTCGTTTTTCAGGCAGGGAAAATGGCAATAAATTTAAACTGTCGATAGTGATCGGACTCATAGAGGCTCTTGCCTCAGCAATGAAGATTCCGGCTATTATGTACATACTGATTGGTCTGCTGAGTGGGAAACCGACAGGAAAATATATTGGAGGCTCCGTTGCGATTATGGTTCTTGCAATTGTAGTCGACGTAATCTGCAAGAGATACTCTACAGTGCTTCAGACAGAGGGAGGATATAATGCAAGTGCTTTTATGAGAATCAAGATTGCAGAACATCTGCGATATCTGCCGATGGGGTATTTCAATTCCAATAGTATCGGGGAAATTTCTTCCATTACAACCAATACAATGGAAATACTTGGCGATGTGGCTGCGAGAGTGGTTATGCTGACAATGCAGGGAATTCTGGAAACATCAATGATCATTCTTATGCTGTTTATTTTTGACTGGAGAATCGGACTGATAGCTGCAGCAGGAGTACTTATTTTCTTTGGGGTCAATTCTGTAATGCAGAATGCAGGGAAAAAAGATTCAGAGCAAAAAGTGTTATGCGATACAGAGCTTGTAAACCAGATCATGGAGTATCTGCAGGGAATATCAGAGGTGAAATCATACAACCTGCTCGGAAAACAGGCAAAAAGATTAAACGATGCAAATGAAGCATGCGAAAAGGTCAATACAAAGATGGAGATGTTGTTTGTTCCCTATCATTTTCTGCAAAGCGTGATAACAAAAATCACAGGTGCTGTGATCGTAGCAGGCAGCGCATATTTTTATATCAATGGAACCATGAGTGCGGTCTATGCGATTGGTATGACAATCTCAGCATTTATGCTTTATTCCAGTCTGGAATGCGCAGGAAATTATTCATCCCTCTTACATGTGGTAAGTGTATGTGTAGATAAAGCAAATGCAATACTGGAGCTGGACACCATGGATATCGACGGCAAAGAGATCCATCCGGAAAATTACGATATCAGACTTTCTAACGTTTCATTTTCCTATGACAAACGGAAGATCATTGACGATATATCGCTCTCTGTCCCACAGAAAACGACGACAGCAATTGTTGGACCGTCTGGTGGAGGAAAATCAACACTTTGCAATCTGATTGCCAGGTTCTGGGATGTGGATTCCGGGGAAGTGACACTTGGAGGTGTGAATGTAAAAGACTACAGCATGAACAGTCTGATGAGTAATTTCTCATTTGTGTTTCAGTCGGTGTATTTGTTTGCAGACACCATTGAGAATAATATTAAATTCGGACGCCAGGATGCAAGTCATGAGGAAGTGGTGGAAGCGGCGAAGAAAGCATGCTGTCATGATTTCATCAGCAAACTTCCTGATGGATATGATACAGTGATTGGAGAGGGAGGAGCTACACTTTCCGGTGGTGAGAAACAGCGTATTTCCATAGCCAGGGCAATTATGAAGAATGCACCAATCGTTATATTAGATGAAGCAACGGCCAATGTTGATCCGGAGAATGAAAAGGAGCTGATGGATGCAGTAGATGCACTTACAAAGGAAAAAACGATTATTATGATTGCCCACAGACTAAAAACAGTCAGACATGCAGATCAGATTGTGGTTGTTGACAAAGGAAAAATTGTGCAACAGGGAACACATGAGCAGCTAATGAAGCAGGAAGGTATCTATAAGAGATTTGTGGATGCAAGGCAGCAGGCGGTGAGCTGGAAACTGGTGTACTGAGAAATATATATAGGTGGCTAAGGAAAAAATGAAAAGGGAAAGGAAGAGGTATATATTTCTTTTTATGGACGCACCCCGTTCCCACTAGAGACGGGTGTGCCAGAGGACAGTTTCTTTGCCCGGTAATATTCCTGTTTCTGGGCATACATGGACAAATCTGCTGCCTTGGTAAGCTGCTCTACGGAAAAATCCGGATGGTCGTCGGCAAAGGCGCACCCGGAGGAAATACTCAGCGTCCCCACATTCGTCCCGGACCAGGCCGCCGCAATCCGTTGCAGCGCCGCCAGAATTTCCTGCGCCTGGGTTTGGGTCATTTGACCCAGCACCACGAACTCATCCCCACCGATGCGGAAGATTTTCCCCCGATCCCCCACCGCCTGGGTGATATACATTGGGCAGCGCCGCATATCAGCTCGTCCCCCGCCTCATGCCCCAGGGCATCGTTGACCCCCTTTAAGCCGTTGATATCCATGAGAAAGACGGTCAGATCTGTCGGAACGGAATCCGCGTACTGCTCCAGACACTCATGATACGCCAGCCGACTGAATACGCCGGTCAGAACATCTACGGAGCTTTTCATACGCTGCTCCATCAGCTTTTTGTTCATCCGAATCCGCTGCGCCGTATAATACTCGTAAATCCATTGGATCAGAACGCTGACAACACTAAAGAGCGCCAACAGAGCCACCAGCGTTTGCAGCAAAAAGGCGGTGATATTTTGGTGTAGGTTTTCGCTGACATCTATGCCTTGCAGGTACAGCTCCTTGAAGATGGCCTTTCGCAGAAACAGGATGCACAGAATGCCCACCACTACCGCAACGGTTTCCGAATAGATCAGCTGCTTCCGGTTTCCGGACTCTTGCATTGCCGGAGGACAGTCGCATAGCTGCGACAATCTGTTTTTCACCGACTTCCGAGTCAGAACCCAATGGATGCCGCAGCAGGCGATGATCGCCAGGACATAGGACAGCCAGTCCCGGAATATGGGATAGGAAAACAGATTTTCTAAAATCATTTGCCGCAGCATAGGGAAACTGCAATATAACGCGGCAAAAACGCACAGCCCATGAAGAAGGGTGCTGGCAGCCGCAATCCCCGCAATGCCCAGATAGACATACCTGCGAGGCTTCCGAAAATAAAGGTCAAAGAGCCAACCGGCTCCCGCCGCAAACAGCACGCGGGCAAATACCAGCATTATGGATCCAAGGGGCATTCCGCTGGCAAAGGGAGAAAATACCCGGTCGAGCTGGGACAGGCTGTAGGTGCCGATCCACATGGACGTGACCACAAAAACGCATACCACCGGCACACTCCCCTGTGCCCCCAGCATCATAGCCGCCACAATCACAAGAATGTGCAACGTGGTGGTGGAAATGGCCGGAAGCTCAATGTATCCCAGATAAGAAAAGGCAAACACCGCTTCCCAGGCCATCAGCATCAGGATGATCTCCTGCAATTTCTTTTTCGTCAGAGCAATCCCATATCGCTGTCGAAAACGCTCCATACTCCTTACTCCTCCACATCCTTTTCTTCATGTATTATACTTATATTATACTTATTCCTGTGTGAAAAGCAATACGATTCATAAATCTTTGCAAACATCAACCTGGACGAGCTTCATGCAAAGCATTCCAAATATTAGCGTGAAGAAGCATACCGCCTGTTAGATGCACTCCTGAAACAGTACAACACATAAGAAAACGATTGCTACACATTTTAACGATTTATGACAAAAGCGGCTTCCCGGGACGGAGAGCCGCTGATTTTCTTTAAGGAAGTTCTCAATGAAGCTTTCCGTGCAAGGGATGTCGGAGCCGACAATGGTTAAAGTATTTCGATTTTAACGCTTCTTGCACCAACAGCGTAAAAAAATATCTTTAGAGGCCTTTGATTCTCTTTTTTACTCATTTTCCAATGCATTTTTCCTCGATAAGACTTTGAAAGGCTATGATCCAATTGCTGTTGATGGCTCGGATATTTATGTTGATGAAATGTATGGACAATATGTGAAAGGAGCTGCGGAAGTAACAAAAGCGGGGTTGACATCTTTTATAAAATAGTTATAATTCTAAATATTAGAAATATAACTATTTTGTTTGTGCTTAACACAAAAAGGGAAGGAACGTGAAACATGGACATATCATTGCATTATCTGACAATGGCTAACCAGATGCTGATTCAGAAGAGGCTTCTGGAGCGGGTGAAGGCTTCGGGGCTTACGCTTGGACAGCCGAAGGTTCTGGATTATCTTAAAAATCATGATGGAGCCAGTCAGAAGGAAATCGCAGCGGGTTGTTTTATTGAGGCAGGGTCTCTGACTTCAATTTTGAATCGCATGGAAGAGAAAGGTTTGATCGAGCGGCGTATGCTCAATGGAAACAGAAGGACTTTTCATATTTTCATGACAGAATCCGGGAAAAAAAGCCAGAAGCTTGTGGAAGAAGCTTTTGTGGAGATTGAGGAGGCTGCATGGAAAGATATTTCTCCAGAAGAAGCAGAGGCTTTTATGAAGATTTATCATAAAATTTACAGTAATCTGTCTGAGACAGGCTGCGAAGAAACAGGGAAAGAAGGAAGGAACAAATGAACAAATTAACAAATTAAAAAGATACGTAATCTTTCTGATCGGCCTGTTCGTGAACTCACTTGGTGTTAGTTTGATCACCAAGGCAAGTCTCGGAACCTCACCAATCACATCGATTCCGTATGTATTAAGCTTAAGTTTTCCGTTTACGTTGGGAAACTTTACGATTTTTTTCAGCGTATTTTTGATCTTACTGCAGTTGCTGATCCTGCGTAAAAATTTTAAACTGGAACATGTTTTGCAGATACCGATATCCATTATCTTTGGATATTTCATCGATCTGACCATGCTTCTGTTTACATGGGTAAATCCACAGACATACATTATGAAAATCGTATATCTTCTGATTGGGTGTCTGATCCTTGGATTTGGTGTGTACATGGAAGTGCTGGCAGACGTTGTAATGTTGCCGGGAGAATCTTTTGTCCGAGCAATCGTTCTGACATGGAGAACCAACTTTGGTACGACAAAAATCTGCTTTGACGTTTCCATGGCAGTGATCGCAGCAGTCCTGTCTTTTGTATTTACCGGACATCTCAATGGTGTGCGTGAGGGTACGATCATTGCGGCACTTCTGGTTGGATTTGTTGCCAGAGTTCTTGGTAAGAAACTTGCATCTGTCTGAAAAAGATGCAACACATAAGATTCAGAAAAAAGACAAACAGCGTGCGGATAACTACCATTATTACATAGGACGCATCTGAGGAGCATCAGCAAACTTTGATCTGATATTCTGATTCTTCATTTACAGTAATGATGATGTCCTATGATTCAGATCCTAAAGAATATGCAAGGCTTGCTGGTTTTGGTTACAGAATGCTTGCTGAGGCAATCAAAGCAGATTTGGCATATCATATCAGTTGTCCGGCACTTCTTATCTGTGGCGAAAAAGATAAAGCGGGCTCAGCCCAAAGCTACAATAAAAAATGGCATCAGAGAGAAGGTTTACCGCTTAAATGGATAAAGAATGCTGGTCATAATTCCAATACGGACCAGCCGGATGAAGTAAACAGACTGATAGAAAAATTTATCAGCGAGGTAGATAGGAGAGGAGTGCCCCGATGAAATTAAATATACAGTGGAAAAAGTATTATGTGGGATTGCATTGATATGGTCAGTGACCTGCTGATGCAGGCAGAGGCAGTCTGAGACGACTGCAGATGACAGGGAAACGCACGCTAGACCGCCGGACGAATGAAACTGATAACAATGTTTACAAGGCGAAATGCCTGGAAAGGATGGATTCATGGAAGCACCAGATGGTGAGATTTCATTTGATTAATTCAGAGTAAATGGTTGGAGAGGCTGCCCTTTGCCGTGGCATCCTTTTTTCCATTTTACAGAAGATATCAAAAATCACAGGTATTCAACCTAACGAAATCGTGATATAATCAAAATATGTTTATACGAAAAGATGGAGGTAGCTTATGGGCGTAAGTTATAACAGGTTATGGAAAATGCTCATAAATAAAAATATGAAGCGGATAGAGATGCAGTACCTCACCGGGATCAGTGGAAACATTCTTGCCAGGATGGGAAAAAACCAGTATGTATCAATGGAGACGATTGAGAAGATTTGCAAGAAACTGGACTGCACCGTTGATGAGATGATGGAATTTACAGATGATGAGTAACAGGAGCAGACATGTCAAATCATTAAACCTGGCAGAATGCTTCAGAAGTCAAAAAGAATTTGAAAAAAGATAACACGTCGGATACGGCATAAATCTCTTAGTAACGCTAAGAGCGCACTTCGATACAGACAATTTCATCTGCCTGTATCGTGCAACCTGCGGTGCTGCTCCCGGTTTTGAGAAATCTCAATCCGGGAAATACAGCGAAATCAAAGATTTCGTACAAGGGGAGTTTCCCCTTGCGGCACAGGTGCCTATCCCAATAAAGTTTATGACTGAATATTTCAGATACAGACATATAAAGTTATAAATTTGGAGGATTCATTATGAGTGAGAAAACAGAGATTACTTTCATGCAAACAAGACTAATCCGGCTTGCTTCAGAAGAGTGGCATTTACCTGTTGAACAGATTATCCACTTGTTTAAAGAAGCTGATGTTCTTGGATATATAGAAAAATGCTATGGGATTTTTCATTGTGAAGGTGATGAAGCTGTGCTTGAAGACATTACAGAATTTCTGGAAGGAAAGGGGATAAAGATTAGTGCTTGAGTTAAAAGATGGATTTGTTCTCTATCATGGAAGTTATTGTGAAGTAAAAGAGCCAGATCTTGCCAAATGTGCAAAGAGAAAAGATTTTGGGCAGGGATTTTATTTAACCACATCCAAGGAGCAGGCAGAAAGTTTTCTGAGAACCTCGATAGTCAAAGCAATCGCAACCGGAACAATTGAAGAGGGACAGAAGTATGGATATATTTCAACTTTTGAATTCAAACTTTCAGAAAATCTTGAAACGCATATTTTTGAAAATGCAGATGTAGACTGGTTACATTGCATTGCCGCTCATCGAAAGAAAAAAATGTTCATCGAAGTTGAACGTGAAATGGCAAGGTATGATATCATTGCAGGAAAGATTGCGGATGATGCAACAAACGCTACCCTTACTGCTTACCTTGCCGGGATTTTCGGGACAGCAGGCGATAAGGAAGCAGACGATTTCTGCATCAGACAGTTGCTGCCCAATAAACTAAAAGATCAATATTGCTTCAAAACAGAAGCCGCTATTAGGTGTCTGAAATTTGTGAAAGGTGAGAAGATATGGCTGAGGTAACAATTCCAAAAGAAAAAATGAATTATACAATAGATCTTCTTATCACTATGGTGACAGATGAGATTGCAGAAGAAACGGGCAAGGACAGAAAAGAGATATTGACAGATTTTCTATGTTCAAAGACAGGAAAAGCACTGTATGATGAGAAGACAAAGTTGTGGTGCACTGGCCCGGCATATATAGCTGAACTGTATATGGAAGAATTAAAGAAATCCTGATATGGGATGTGAGTTTAAATTTATACGACAATATGGTGATAAAAAACTTCTATTTCGAGGAAGTAACAAATAAACCTATATTATTCACGGCATAGCCGTGAATAATATAGGTTTATTTATAAATTTTTATGTTACAGAAAATTACTGTGTTATGCCAACGGCAGAGAAATCTGAAAAGTAGAACCACCGCCCGGGGTATCCAGTACAGAGATTGTTCCTTTATGAAGTGAAATGATCTCATACGCAATACACAGTCCCAGACCAAAATGCTGCCTGTTATTTCTGGCAGAATCTGCCCGGTAAAAACGCCGGAAAACAGAAGTCTTGGCAGAATCCGGAATACCGGGTCCGTTGTCTTTGACGCGGATAAGAAAGTGCGTTTCGGTCTGTGAAAGGGAAAGAACAATTTTCCCGTTTGCGGGGACATAACTGATGGCATTGTCAAGAAGGATTCCAAGCACCTGACTGATCCTTTCCGGGTCACAGGGACAGGAAGGGATTTCCTTTTCCGGAAGTTCAATGAAAAATTTCATATGGTGGTCCTGCATCAGGGGTTCATACTTTTCGTAGGTATCCAGAAGTAAAGTATCCAGTTCACAGAAAACCGGATGCATTTTCCAGGAATGGTTATCTGCATTTGACAGAGAGAGCATATCATTTATCAGGAGCGACATTCGCGTCCCTTCTTTTTCTATGACTGAAAGAAAATGTTCCTGTTCTTTCGGATCTGCCTTTTTCATGGCAGAGATTCCGGACAGGATTACTGCCAGAGGGGAGCGAAGCTCATGGGAGGCAGCAGCGATAAATTCGGTCTGTTCCTGCCTGCTTTTTTCCAGGGGCGTGATCATTCTTCCGGTAAAGAACCAGGAACAGATACTCAGAGCCAGAATTGCCAGAAAAGCTGCGCCGGAGAATGCAAGTCTCTGTAACAGAATCCTGTGTTTTACAGAATCCAGGGAATACAGGATGATCATACTGACGGTTCCGTGGCTCTTGGGGATCAGAGCAGTGGAAACATAGAAATCTTTCATCTGAAAAAAGATCCGTTTTGTCAGTTTACTGACCGCACCGGGATTGGAAAGATCAAGTGCATAGGAAGCAGCAGAGATTTCTTCTGCCTTCCGGAAAATCGTTTCATCCAGAGAATCCGTCTGTAGTTTTTTCAGATAAAGAGAATTTCCGTTGTCTCTGATATCCATGGAAATATCATAATTTTTTTCTGCCTGCAAAATCCAGTCACTGCTGATGATACTCTGCGTTTCCAGATGAGAGATACAGGAGATGGCGTTGTTCTGAAAGGCATTCCACGCATTCTGGCGTGTGCTGTTTTCTGCGATGAAATTACAGGCAGTTGTCATAATAAAAATGACGATGCCGATGATCAGAGCAGAGAAAAAAGTCATTTGAATATGAAGTCTGCGAAACATGAAATATTTACTCCTTTATGAGATTGTATGGTAATTGTATCATGAAAACCTGTAAATAATCTCTAAAAAAATTCCTGTAACCGAGTATAGAGACAATTTAGAGAAAACTCATGTATAATGAAAGATCAGGAGGATGAAAACAGATGAAAATTTTACTGATAGAGGATGACAGGGAACTGGCAGAGAGCATGAGATTTCAGCTCAAAAAAGAAGGCTATGAGACAGATATCTGCGATGACGGAGAAGAAGGGCTTTATTATATGAAAGAACGAAGCCATGATCTGGTGATTCTGGACCGGATGCTCCCGTCCATGGATGGCATCACTGTTTTGCAGGAAGCCAGAAAGAATCATGTTTCCACACCGGTGATCATGCTGACTGCACTGGGAGAATTACAGGATAAACTGACCGGACTGAAAGGCGGCGCAGATGACTATATGGTGAAGCCGTTTGCCTTCGAAGAACTTCTGGCAAGAATACAGTGCATGGTTCGAAGACCCGGAAGATGGGAGAACACGGCAGTATTATCGCTCGGAGATCTTATTTTTGATCCCGAAAGCGGCAGACTGGAAGGAAACGGAAAGGAATGTACCCTTTCCAAACGGGAAGGAGCACTTCTGGAGCTGATGCTTCGAAACGCCGGTCAGACACTTCCGAGAGAGGTGATCCTCAACCGTGTCTGGGGAGCAGACAGTGAGGTGGAGGATGGAAATCTGGATAATTATATTCATTTTCTGAGGCGAAGATTAAAAAGTGTCAGAAGTACACTGAACCTGAAAACCGTCCGGGGAATTGGATATCGGCTGGAAAATTAGAGAAAGTTTAGAGATTTGCCTGTTACAATCCATTTATCCTGAGAGGGACAGAAAGAAAATAAAAACATGGAGGTATATCCTGATATGAGAAAAATAAAAAGATGGAAACAGGGAATCGCCGTTGCCGGAGTGATCGCACTTACCGGCAGCCTGTTTGCCGGATGTGGCGGTGCAGATGGAAAAAATTCCGGAAGCAAAGGAGAAACAGGAAGCAGCAATCAGGCAGGGAATGCAGATACAGCAGATCTTGTGAATGTAAATACCGACAATTCAGATGGTAAAAAAACAAAAGATGAGAGCGCAAAAGCAATGGGACGTTTTCTGGAAAATGATCTTACAGTACCTGAAAACAGCCAGTTTCTGAGAGATGTCAAAGTACTCGACTCAGGTGCATTGCGCATGGTTTATTACAGTACAGCAGATAACTGTTATTATGCAGCAGATTCTGCAGATAATGGAGAAACCTGGACGAATGGAAAAAGTCTGGAAGAACTGTTGGGGCTTAAGGAGAATCTGGGAGAATATATCAGCGTTGTCTCTGCAGCAGCGGATGGAAGTATATTTGTCGGGGCAGATCTGTCTCCTGACAGGGACAATGAAAATGCACAGACAACAGCCGACAGTGGGGAAGAGGATTCTGCGTATGACAACCTGAAAATGGAATTTTTCTATCTTTCCCCTGATGGAAATGTACAGAAAGTTGATACCGGAGATACGATTCAGTCTTCCTATACATTTCAGGCATGTTTCACAGAGAATGGGACAGTTCTTATCGTAGATCCAGGCAATGGCGTAGCAGAGATCAATCCTTCAGATGGAAGTCTGGTGAGAAGATATGAGGAAGGAATCCGTGTTGATTTTATCGGAACAGCAGGAAAAATGTTGTTTACCATTCAGGATCAGACTCTTCACGGATATGATCTGGATACTGGAAAACCACTGGACAATATCAGCGCGCTTACAGAGCAGATCCAGTCTGATGAGCAGGATGTCAACTGGACAACAACCAGCAGTTTTCCGCTTATGTTCTTAAAGGGAGATGAGGATAACAGCCTTTTTTATATTGATCATACCGGTGTTTACAGATATGTTCTGGGAGGCAGCACAGTGGAACAGATAATCGATGGTTCCTTGAATTCGCTCAGTTCACCGGATACAGGAACTGTAGCATGGGGACAGGACAGCGATGGAAATTTCTATGTGGGCTGTAATGCAGGCGAGGATATCAGAATTTATTCCTATGTATATTCCAAAGATACCCCAACGACACCGGATACAGAGCTGACTGTTTATTCCCTGAAAGATAATGATTTCATAAAACAGGCAGCAGTGCTTTTCCAGAAGAAATATCCGGATGTTTATGTAAATATTGAGACGGGAATGTCGGGAGATGATTCTGTTACAGATACAGATGCGCTGAAAGTTCTCAATACAGAGATCATGGCAGGAACAGGGCCGGATGTCCTGCTTCTGGATGGTATTTCAGAGGATACTTATATAGAAAAAGGAATGTTGGAGGATTTAAGCGGGGTATTAAAAGATACAGATATCCTGTCCAATATCAAGGACGCATATACAAAAGAGGACGGAAGCATTTATACCATGCCTGTCAAGTTCGGCATTCCGATGATAGAGGGAAATAAGGATATCATAGCCGGAATTACGGATCTGACAACAGAAGCTGATGCAGCGGAGTCGCAGAAAGATAGCTATGGAAAATTACAATTCTTCAGCGATTTTTCTATAGCACCATCCTATCTGATACAGGGAACCATAGATAATAGTATACCTGCATGGATGAACGAAGACGGAACTCTGAATGAAAATGCTGTGAAAGAATATCTGGAACAGGTAAACAGGATCTGGCAGACTCAGAAAAATGCGATAGAAGAAACAAAGAAAGCTTATCAGATGGGGGATGACTGGGCAGATTCAGATCATTCAGGATATATGGACATTTCAGGATCCGTAACCAGTCTGCTTGCAAAAGTTGATACAGTAGCAGCAGGAGGCCTGCTCTCACCGGAAGGTCTGGTATCTTTAGATTCTGCAAGAAAAGTAGATCCGGATCTGGATTATAAACTTCTGAACGGACAAAGCGAGAACTGTTTCTATCCAAGGAGTGCTGTCGGGGTCAGTGCAAAGGCATCCGAAAAAGAAGCGGCAGAGAAGTTTGTCAAGTTTCTGTTTGAAGAGGAATCCCAGAGAGCAAGTAATACGGAAGGGTTAGCTGTAAATAGTAAAGTTTATGAGGATATGGCTTACTGGAAAATGGGAAAATCCAGCGGAGATACCATTGGCTCGATCGGGGCTTCCTATGATACGGGAGATGGTAATATCAAGCAGATTGAGATGGACGAGATCATTCCGGAAGATGAAGCAATACAGAACATCATGGATCTGGGAAAAACACTTACTGTACCTGCAAAGAGTAATCAGATCATCCGAAATGCAGTAACGGAATCCGGTGAGAAATACCTCAATGGAGAAACGGGGCTGGATGATGCTGTGAAAGAGATCATGCAGGAAGTAAATCTGTATTTATCTGAATAAGCGGCTGTCTGCTGCTGATTACCCAACACTGCAAGGTAAGGGAGTTTAAGAGAATGAAGATTAATTTAAAAGAACACTTATCTTTAACAGAGAAACGGAACGCAAAATCAGATTTGCTGTTTAGTCGGAAACGAAATCGCAGAAGATGTGCAGCTTTCAGAAATACAGAAAAAGGTCTGGCTTTTATTCTTCCGAGTTTTGCAGGTGTCTGCATTTTCTGGCTGATCCCGTATGTGGATGTGATCCGCAGATCTTTTTGCGGGGCAGTGAATGGAGAATTTGTGGGGATAGAGAACTACAGGACGATATTTGCAAACAAAGCGTTTCGTCTGGCAGCAGGCAACACACTTCGGTTCTTCGGAGTGTGTGTGCCGCTGCTGGTGGTATTGTCTCTGATCATAGCAGTCCTGCTTGCAGGGCAAAAAAGATTTACGCAGATTCTGAAAAGTTTCTTTCTTCTGCCAATGGCAATCCCTGTAGCATCAGTGGTACTTCTGTGGAGACTGCTTTTTGACGATCAGGGCTTATTGAATCACCTGCTTCATATGTTATCTGTTCAGACGACTGACTGGATGAATACAGGTGCTTCTTTTTATGTACTGGTGATCAGTTATATATGGAGAAATCTTGGATATGATGTAGTGCTCTGGATGGCAGGATTGTCTGCCATTCCGGCGGCACTTTACGAGGCAGCAAAAGTGGACGGGGCAGGGGAGTGGAAATGTTTTACGAAGATCACACTCCCGAATCTGCTCCCGTCCCTTTTTACGATCGTGGTACTTTCTGTACTCAATGCATTTAAGGTTTTCCGTGAGGCATATCTGGTGGCCGGTGATTATCCACAGGAAAAAATGTATCTGCTTCAGCATCTGTTTAACAACTGGTACAGGGACCTGTCGCTGGATAAGATGTCGGCTGCGGCAGTGGTGACCGGACTGGTGATTTTTCTGCTGATCCTGGGATTGTGGAAAGCCTGGGGGAAAGGCGGGGCAGAATGAGAAAAGTTATGCAGATATTCCGTATCAGGAAGATAGGAAGCCTGCTCCTTGTACTCCTTGCACTGGTGGCAGTATTTCCGGTATTTTTTTCAGTTACAGGATCACTGATGGGGCAGAAGGAATTAAATGATCTTCTGGGGGCGGTACTGACAGCAGACAGTGGATCTGCTTCCGGTCAGGCAGTCAGTTATGTATTCTGGAGAGTACTTCCGCTTTATCCGACGCTGAGATCCTATGTGAAAGTCCTGCTGGATTCTCCGGAGTTTTTTGTGATGTTCTGGAATTCCGTAAAGATTACTGTCGGAGTTCTGGCAGGGCAGATCCTGGTGGGAGTACCGGCAGCGTGGGGATTTGCCAGATATCGTTTTCCGGGAAAAAATCTGCTGTTTATGATCTATGTGGCATTGATGATGATGCCCTTTCAGGTAATGATGCTCAGTAATTATTTGGTTCTGGATCAGATGAAACTTCTGGATCATCTGTGGGGGATTATTCTTCCGGCGGCCTTTTCCACGTTTCCGGTTTTTATCATGTATCGTTTCTTTGAGAGTATTCCGGAGGCACTGATGGAATCTGCGCGGCTGGACGGGGCGGGTGAGCTGCTTATTTTTATCAGAATCGGAATCCCTCTGGGTTCTGCGGGTATCATTTCGGCACTGGTTCTGGGATTTCTGGAATACTGGAATCTGATCGAACAGCCAATGGCATTTCTGAAGACCAAAAGTCTGTGGCCGCTGTCTCTGTACCTTCCACAGATCGATATCTCCCAGACAGGAAAGGCATTTGCGGTATCTGTTCTGGTTCTGATCCCGGCAGTGATCGTTTTTCTGGCAGGGCAGGATTATCTGGAACAAGGGATCATATCCACGGCAATCAAGGAATAGAGCGACAGAAACGAGAGGATTTATCTATGAAGAAAATAAAACTGATAAAAATTCTGGCAGGATTTTTTGCCCTGATGCTTTTGTTTACTTTTCTGTCCAGGGCGGCAGATTCGGTGAATGTAGCACAGGTAGAGACAAAAACAGCTCAGAATCAGGTGATCACGCATGAGGTGACCGGCACAGGTAAAGTGATGGGAACCAGAGAACGGGCAGTTTTTACCCAGGAGGGACAGAAGGTGGAGCAGGTTTATGTGCAGGAAGGACAGAATGTGAAAAAAGGGGATGCGCTGCTGAAGTTTTCTGTAAAATATCTAAAAAAAACCATAAAGGAAAAACAGGATGCCATAGATGTTCTGCAGGGGAAGATCAATGATCTGATCAGTGCAGAGTCTGTGAATCAGCAGAAGAGAAATAATGAGTTTTCAGATGCACAGGAAAATTATAACAGTGCGGTTTCCAGCGGAAATTACAGTGTGCAGGCGGCACAGAATGAGGCAGCCATAGCCAGACAGAAGCTTCAGGATTATTATGCACAGCGGGATGCGGCGCAGAATGACGTACAGGATAAGATACCGGATGAGGAGAAGTTCAGTGATTCCAGCGAGTTTGATGATCCGGGAAATACAGACGATTTTGGGAATACAGATGATCCGGAGAACTCCGATGATTCCGGAAATACGGATCGCACAGATAGCGAAGGGAATAAAAATACATCAGGAAACGGCGACAATTCGAATGCGCAGGACAATTCTCAGGAGCAGGCATTGATTGATGATATCCGGGCGAAAGAGGAGGCGGTCAATGAAGCCATGCTCAGCCGCAGAAGAGAACTTCAGTCAGCAGAGCAGGCAATCCGGGATACACAGATTGGTGATGCTTCGGATTCCACGCTGGAGAATACGCAGGCGGAACTTGAGACTGCGCAGAAAGATCTGGAAACGTTGCAGAAAGTGCTAGCACGAAAGGGAAAAGTGAAAGCACCCTGTGATGGTGTGATAAAGAGTCTGAGTGCAGTGACAGGAAGCCAGACAGGAGCGGAAGCTGCGGTTGTCCTTTATGAATCCAAAGGAACCTTTCGGTTTCAGGCAGAGGTCAGCAAAGATGATCTGAAATACATAAAGAGTGGCGGAGAGGTAATTTTAAAAGGTGCGGATGAAAAAGAGATTACAGGAGCGAAAGTGGAGTCTGTGAAAGAGGACAGCAGTAATGAAAATCAGTACATTCTTTCTGTACAGGTACCGGAGGGAACTCTTTCCATAGGAGATACTGCGGAATTTACAATCTCTCAGGATGCAGGTCCTTTTAATATCTGTGTTCCGCTGAGCGCATTGTATGAGGAAAATGGCAGATACTATGTTTATGTGACAGATACACAGAACACCGTCCTGGGTGAGGTACTGGTAGCGCGAAAAACGTATGTGAATGTGAAAGATAAAAATTCTTCCACTGCTGCGCTGGAGAACGGGGATTTATCAAGTGACCAGAAAATAGTGACTTCCAGTGACAGAGAGATCAGCAGCGGCAGCCGGATCAGGCTGCTGGAGGAATGAGTGTCAGAAGTCAGAGTGCCTTTTTAAGGAAAGCCGGTACTCTGACTGTGTGGCTGATTATTCTCTGTATTTATTTTCTGGGAGTCTATAATTATGTGCAGATCAGAAATGATACAGCAGTATCAGTGTTTCTGTCCGCAGCTTATCCTGACAGGAAAGGAGCAGAAAATATCCTGAAGCAGGAAAGAAAAAGTGAGAAGCCTTATGATGTATGTTTTTATGCAGATGCAGGGTTGAGGGAGATTTCTGCGAAAGAAGGAAACCGGCAGGCACAGGCGATGACTGTGTATCTTAAGGGAAATCCCGCAGGGTATGACTGGCAGGCAGCAGCTCTGACAGAAGGTGATCCGGATGGCTGCGTGATTGATGGTACAACTGCCTGGGAGCTCTTTGGCAATAAGGTTCCGGGTGGTCAGATTCTGTTTCAGGGACGTACTTATACTGTCAGGAAAGTTGCGGACTGGGGGCAGAAAATTCTGGTTTTCGGGGCGGCTTCTGCGGATGATACCGAGACGGAACTTTTTTATAATCGTTTGTTTATCAGAAGGAGAAATGGAGAAACCGAAGAAAGTACAGTGAACGGATTTCTGATGAAATACGGACTTCAGGGAACTGTGGTATCCTCGACTTTACCGAAAAATGCGGGACTGGCGGCATTACTGCTGCTTCCGGCGGTTCTTTCTGGCAGTCTGTGGACGGAAATAAGCAGAGAAAAAAAGAACTATATAGTGAAAGATGCAGAGTACTGGTTCTGCAACCTGCTGTACAGTGTAATGGCAGGGACGGTGGTCTGGCTTCTTTTTACACATCTGACCTGGCCGGAGGGATGGATTCCGTCAAGGTGGTCTGACTTTGGGTTCTGGAAAGAAAAGGTGAATCAGGCTGTGGCAGAATTTAAGCTGTATCTGATGCTTCCGAAGACGGTATCCCAGACGGAAGGTATGATTCTTGGCGGGAAAACGGTTTGTGCAGGAGGGGGTTCCTGTTTTCTGTATTTCTTGTGGAAAGTATATGAAAAGGGATATGACAGAATCTCTGACAGAGGAAGGCGAGGGAAGGATTTTCCAGTGGAGCAGAATTAAATCCCTCTGGCAAAGTTCTAAGCAGTTATTAGGCTGTCAAGGTTCGTTAATAGTTGCTATTCCAACTGTATATTCAGCTTACCGATATTTGAAAATGTCTCATAGAATTCATTCTTATAAGGGCAGCTGCTACACAGCTTGAATGTGATATATCTTGCTGAATGAACTACTTTTGCAGCAATCTTCAGCAGTTTTAAGCGGACGGTATCAATGCGTTGTTTTCGCATATTTGCTGATAACACCAATCTTCTAAGGCTAAGGTGTTTACAATACTCCTAAAGGGCTCCTTTGGGTTATTTTTTAAGATTCGACACCTTAATTTTACCACAAATGGATGCTCTTTTTTCATTCATCTGATAGGTGAAAAGCAATATTCAGTTAAAATATAGAAACTATGTGGTTTTCAGCCACTTTCACGACTGTGCCGTGAATAATCTAGGTTAAATATTTTGTCCAAAAAGAAAGAAAATGCGGCGGTGACAGTTTATACACTGCAACGGACAAAATTATCTCAAACAGATGTAGATAACTTTAATGCACAGTATCCT
>NZ_JAJDMI010000282.1:0-201 GCF_020593505.1 Blautia sp. DFI.3.45 | reverse complement strand
GAAGAAGTAGCAGTTACGGATCCACCGCTAATGGTAATGTCACTGCCGGTACCCCTATTATTGCCTCCACCAATTCCGGCACCAGAACCAGAAGTAGCCTTTACGGATCCACCGTTAATGGTAATGTCACTGCCGGTACCCCCGTTAGATCCTCCGCCAATTCCGGCACCAAAAGAAGAAGTAGCAGTTACGGATCCACCG
>NZ_JAJDMI010000281.1:0-201 GCF_020593505.1 Blautia sp. DFI.3.45 | reverse complement strand
TACAGGTGTAAGTTATGATTCCGTCAGTTTCGGCAGTTGGTTCTGTAGTGATAACACCGTTATCATAGTCATGTCCGTATGCGGAAATTGTATAACCATAGGAAAGTGTTTCATTACAGTCTGTGCAGTAGGTATCTCCACTGTATCCGCTGGAAGTGCAGGATGGAGAGGAGTAGTAACGTTCTGCGGTATGTGGGTGTG
>NZ_JAJDMI010000280.1:0-203 GCF_020593505.1 Blautia sp. DFI.3.45 | reverse complement strand
TTGCGCTTTCATCTCGGTAATTGAATTGCCGAGGATTCCCGCTTATTATCCTAAAGAATATATTTTGTCTTCATAATTTTTCATTTTATAAAAATCCTCTCTCTGTCTTATGCCTTCTTTTATCTGTATACAGAAAACTTGTCCCTGCTAGTGTGCCGACAAGTTGATTCTTGAAACAATCTTGCAGGATAAATTTTTTTATT
>NZ_JAJDMI010000041.1:0-32957 GCF_020593505.1 Blautia sp. DFI.3.45 | reverse complement strand
GACGATACAAAAATTTATTATTTTTTATTGTCCTCTTGACGGGGAGCATACCAAACTTGCAGGGCGTTATTTTTGCTATTTTGCATGGCTCGTAGCGTTCACAAATTCTTCACAAAAAATTAGCACTCACCTCTTGACAGTGCTAATAATAAGTGTTATATTACAGCTAGAACAAAGGAAGGGGAACAAAAAGAGAACAAAGAAATAAGTTCTATGAGATTCCTGATAACCTAAGTTCCAAAGAAACAAGGTAAAGATGCATAACTGAGAGTCCATCACATGTAGATGAACGGTATAGAAAAGGAGAGATGACTTATGTTGATGCCTAGTATTTTTGGAGAAAATTTATTTGATGACTTTTTTGGAGATTTTCCATTTTATTATGATGACAGAGCAATGAAAGATACAGAGAAGAAACTTTACGGACGCAGAGCCAGCCATATAATGAAAACCGATATCAAGGAAACTGATAAAGGCTATAAACTGGTCGTAGATCTTCCGGGATTTACCAAAGATGAAGTAAAGGCTGACCTGGAGAATGGTTATCTGACTATCAGTGCAGAGAAAGGTCTGGACAAAGATGAGCAGGAGAAAGAGACAGGACGTTATATCCGTAAGGAACGTTACGCAGGTGCCTGCAGCCGTAGCTTCTATGTAGGTAAAGAAGTTGAGAAAGAAGACATTAAAGCAGAATTCAAACATGGTATCCTCACATTATTTGTACCAAAGAAAGAAGCAAAACCAGCAGTAGAACAGAAGAAAACAATTGCCATTGAAGGCTGATGAATAAATATTCTGACTGACCCGTTAAGGGTCAGCCAGAGATTAAAAACAGATATAAAAATAAAAGCTTACACTAAAAGATTGAAGATAAAAGGTTGAAAAAACCTGTAAAGATAGATTTGGAAAGTAAATCTGGCGAACAGATTTGACATATATAAAATATATTAGAAAAGGAGATATGACTTATGTTAATGCCTAGTATTTTTGGAGAAAATTTATTTGATGACTTTTTTGGAGATTTCCCATTCTATTATGATGACAGAGCAATGAAGGATGCAGAGAAGAAACTTTATGGACATAAAGCAAATCATGTAATGAAAACTGATATCAAGGAAATGAATAACGGATACGAACTGATTGTAGATCTTCCAGGATTTAAGAAAGATGAAGTTCATGCAGCACTTGAAAATGGTTATCTGACCATCAGTGCAGAGAAAGGTCTGGATAAAGATGAGAAGGAAAAAGAGACAGGACGTTATATCCGCAGAGAACGTTATGCAGGTGCCTGCAGTCGTAGCTTCTATGTAGGTAAAGAAGTACATCAGGACGACATCAAAGCAGAATTCAAACATGGTATCCTGACATTATTTGTTCCGAAGAAAGAAGCAAAGCCAGCAGTGGAACAGAAGCACAGCATCTCCATTGAAGGATAATAGATGTTAAGTTACAGCAACGGGAGGTCAAATCTTTTGGCTTCCCGTTGTTTGCATAATGAGGATCGCAGAAATATGAAGTCAGGAATGATTGCGTTAGAATGTGTTTATGAGGGAAGGTGATGATATTGAAAAGAGATTACTATGAAGTTCTTGGCGTGAACAAAAACGCAGATGCAGCAACGATTAAGAAAGCATACAGAAAACTGGCAAAGAAATATCATCCGGACAGTAATGAGGGAAATGCTTCGGCAGCAGAGCATTTTAAGGAAGTAAATGAAGCCTATGATGTTCTGAGTGATGAGAAGAAACGTAAACGGTATGATCAGTTTGGCCACGCTGCTTTTGAAGAAGGTGCCGGTAATTATGGAAACGCACAGGGAAGTCCTTTTGGCAGTGGCTTTGGCGGAGCACAGGGCAATCCATTTGGCGGTGGTTTCCATGGCTCGTACAGTGATGGCAATGGTTATCATGAATATCATTTTGAGAATGGTGAAGATATGGATGATATCCTGAAGAACATCTTTGGTGGTGGATTTAAGAAGAGTAAATCATCCGGTGGTTTTGGAAGCAGCGGTTTCGGTGGCAGTGGATTTCACGGAAGTGGTTTTGGCGGATTCGGAAGCAATGGAACTGGCGGTTTTGGCGGTTCTTACAGCAGTAAAGGTGAGGATCTTCATGCAGAGGTTACTGTCAGCTTTGATGAAGCTGCTTTCGGTGGAAAGAAGGTTATCCGCCTGCAGAGCAGCAACGGTGGCGTCCAGAATTACGAAGTCAATATTCCGGCAGGTATTGAATCCGGTAAATCTATCAGACTTAAAGGAAAAGGATATCCGGGAGTCGGCGGAGGTGAAGCCGGTGACCTGCTTCTGAAAGTAAACGTTCAGGATAAACCCGGATATAAACGGGAAGGCAGAGATGTGTACACAACTGTAAATATCCCATTTACAACAGCAGTATTTGGCGGTGAAGCAAAGGTTCACACCATTTACGGTGATGTTCTCTGTAACATCAAACCGGGTACTCAGTCCGGAACGAAGATACGTTTGAGAGGTAAAGGTATCGTTGCCATGAACAATCCGTCTGTACACGGTGATGAATATGCAACTGTACAGATTGAAGTTCCGACAAACCTGACATCGGATGCAAGACGGAAACTGAAAGAATTCGAACAGGAATGTAATGGAAGCCGCAGAAGCCGTGGATTTGGCAGCGGGAGTGCGGCGTGAAGGGTAATCAGAAATATTTTTGAGAATATAGTGAAGCAATTTTACAGAGAAACGAAAAGGATACATGCACAATAAAATCACAGTGCATGTATCCTTTTAGCATAATAGGGAAAAATATTCTATGAGCTTTTTCTGATATAGAATATTGTTTATCTGGGTTCTTTCCCATCACGGAAGAGCATCATCATTTCCTTGGTCAGGCTGATATTATTGCCCTGATCCGGGATTTTGTCACGTTCTACCCACTGTGCCATGGAGAGCTCTTCATGGTCAACGGTCAGGGTATCATCGCCGTCCACATCACAGAAGAATCCGAAAAGCAGGGTACCGCTGAAGGACCATGGCTGGCTTTTGTAATAGCGGAGATTCTTTACCTTAAGGCCAACTTCCTCCATTACTTCTCTGTGAACAGTTTCTTCAATGGTTTCTCCGATTTCTGCAAAGCCTGCGATAAGGGCGTAACGCTTAAATCTGCGGCCCTCATATTTGGAAAGAATGATTTTATCTCCGTTTGTGATTCCTACGATTACTGCAGGACACAGGACAGGGTACTCCTGATTGCCGCAGGAAGGGCATTCCATCATACGTTCTTTTTGGCTGTGCAGCATTGGTTTTCCACAGCAGCCGCAGAACCGGCGCTTGCTGTACCACTGGAAAAGCTGATGTCCTGTAACTCCTGCAAATGCCAGATGCTGTGGCCGGGCTGTCCGAAGATTTCGTATATCCTGGAATTCGTAATCTGGAAGAAGGGTGGTATCCAATTCCGGGATCAGATAGAAACGCTGATCATCGATAGAAAACAGATAAATATACTTGCTGTAGAGATCTGAAACTTTTTCCTCCAGATCCTGAAAACGTGGAAAATAAATATCTGCTTCCCGTTCCTGATGTGGAAGAAGAATACTGCCTTTTTCGTAGGCAAGGATAAAACTGTTCTTATCTGGGGCAGAAGGTTTGTATTCGTTGTGGTAAGTGTGTGGTGCGATATCCTGAATCATAGTAATGTTCCTTTTCTGTTACTGCCGCCGCAGAGTTGTTCTGTGAAATATATTATAGGTGCGGAAGTGAGCAGTAATCTATTATTTATTAAATGAGCAGGCAATCCTGCAGGCAGGATTGCCTGTACATAGTATATTACGGCAGTTTTAGAAAAACAAGAGAAGATGTCCAATTGCTACAGGCAATCTGTTACTGTGAACGGAGTGGACGGTAACATTTTGGCTTGCATGTCTCGGGATATTACCAGGGAACAGTAATACAGTAACATAAGAAATACTGAAAAAAATAAAAAACGTATTGCACTTTGAAAATGAGAGTGGTATAATCAGTTTAACAAATTGGTAATACCAAACAACGAAATGAGTAATACTTGAATGGAGGGATTTTACAGTTATGGGATATGTAAAATGGAGTTATGACACATTAAATACTTTTTGCCACGACGTATTTCGTAAATTTGGTTTTAATGAAGAAGAGACGAATATCATCAAGGATGTTTTGCTTACCGCAGATCTGTACGGGATTGAAAGCCATGGAATGCAGAGAATGGTAAGATATGATAAAGGAATTGAGAAGGGAACCATCCATCCGGATGCGAAACCTGAGGTCGTATTTGAGACACCTGTATCAGCAGTGATCGACGGACATGACGGTATGGGACAGCTGATTTCCCATTTTGCAATGGAGAAAGCTATTGAGAAGGCGAAGAAAACAGGTGTTGGATTTGTATCTGTAAGAAACTCCAATCATTTCGGTATTGCAGGATATTATGCGGAAATGGCTTCCAAACAGGGCTTACTTGGTATGGCATGTACCAACTCGGAAGCAATCATGGTACCTACCTTTGGACGAAAAGCAATGCTTGGTTCCAATCCCATTGCAGTGGCAATGCCGGCAGAACCTTATCCATTCCTTTTTGATTGCTCCACAACAGTAGTTACCAGAGGAAAACTGGAAATGTATAATAAGATGGGAAAACCACTTCCACAGGGCTGGGCTCTGGGAGCAAATGGTCAGGAAAGCACAGATGCCCCGGATGTACTTGCCAATATTGTTGCCAAGAAGGGCGGCGGAATCATGCCACTTGGCGGTAATAAAGAGGTAAACGGAAGTCATAAGGGTTACGGTTATGGAATGCTCTGCGAGATTTTCAGCTCCATCTTTTCCATGGGTGTTACTTCTGATAAATGCTGTACATTTAAAGACAAGACAGGTATCTGTCATGGATTTGCTGCCATTGATCCCGCAATCTTCGGAAATGCAGATGATATCAGGGCGCATTTTTCCGAATATCTGGAAACTCTTCGTCAGAGTCCAAAGGCAGAAGGCGCAGAGCAGATTTATACTCATGGTGAGAAGGAAGTATTTGCAGAAAAAGAGCGCAGAGAGAATGGCATTCCTGTAAATGACAACACAATGGTTGAGCTTGCCAACCTCTGCAATTATCTGAAGGTTGATTTTGGCTCTTACTTCAAGGGCTATGAACTGCCGAAGGACAGTAAGTTCTTTAGTGGTAATTATTAAATAAGCGCCCATCATGCTGATAACCATAACTATAGAATATATCATATAAAATTACTTTTTTTGAGACGCCCGTTTATCAGCATGTGGAAATAAAAAGAAACTGCATAATCAGATACGACCGGTAGAATTTACAGATCGTATCTGATATGCAGTTTTTTGTTTTCTTTAATTTTCTTCAGTATTCTTCGGACAGTTATGAGCATTCATGTCATCGTTGTCTGTCATAAGATATTTGCGGATCGCAAACAGAACTGCGATACTGAGTACGCCAAGAAGAGTTTCTGCTGGCCCGAGGTGTTCGACTACCATCTGACGTGCTGTGGCAAACATCAGAACCTCAACAACTGTCTGTGCGGAATGCTGGCAGAGCATTTTTACAAATTCCACGCCTACTACCAGAGACAAAGCCTGGGAAAGGAAAGTGCTGAAAAATTCTGTATCCATGGACATAACAGAAGTATCTGCAACCTCCATGATCAGCCGGAAGCCTGCCAGTGCGATCACCAGCAGAATTACCATAGAAAGAGCAATTTCCGCGTAACGTGAAATATTGTAAATGATTGTGTTAAAGTGTTTACGAATGTTATGGTTAACCTGTCGTTTGGGGCTCATAACTGTGAGTCCTTTCTGTTTTGTTGTATATGGTGAATGTAAAGAAGTGTAACTGTTTATAGTGTTACGAAAAAGATTAATATAAATAATCTTTATTTACATAACCATATTTGCAGAGTTTCTGGGAGTAAATATACCAGTACTGTGCATCAGTTGTATCCACAAGCTGAACTGTATCGCCGGAATATAACTGTCCGATCTCGTTGGAAGAGTCGTAAGCCTTCGCAGAGCGCAGAGCCAGATAACCGGTAGCAACACTGACTGTTCTGGTGGCATATGTGGTTGTTCCGCCAATCAGATAATCTTTATTTACATATCCGTTTTTTCCTAACTTCTGAGAGTAAACGTACCAGTACTGGGAATCGCTGGTGTCGATAAGCTGAACTGTATCGCCGGAATACAGCTGTCCGATCTCATTGGAGGAATCATAAGCTTTTGCGGAACGCAGAGCCAGATAACCCTTGGCAACACTGACAGTCCTTGAATCTCCGGAAGAACTCTGTGCACTGGCAGCAGTATCGCCACTGTAATATAAGTAATCTTTATTTACATAGCCGGATAAGTTCAGTTTCGGAGAATAGACATACCAGTACTGAGGATCACTGCTGTCAGAAACTGTTACTGTATCACCGGAGTATAACTGTCCGATCTCGTTAGAAGAGTCATAAGCCTTTGTAGAACGCAGAGCCAGATAACCTTTGGCAACACTGACAGTATAAGAACCGGACGAACTTGTCGGCTGTGATGAGAGGAAATACAGGTAATCGTTATTTACGTATCCGGATTTGTTCAGTTTTGGAGAATAGACGTACCAGTAATCACTGGTGGTATATTCTGTAACTTCAACAGTATCACCGGAATACAGCTCGCCGATCTCGTTGGAGGAATCATAAGCCATGGCAGAGCGCAGAGCCAGATACCCTTTACTTACACCTACCTGATAAGTGTCAGATGCCATAACGATCTGTGAACTGCAGGGTACAGATACAGCAGCAATCGTAGCTGCAAGAATCATGGAAACTGCAATATTTTTTCTTTTTTTCATAGTGAATCCCTCCTTTGAGTTATTATGTACTCTGAGAGTACATTATTTAATTATAGTAATCGTAAATCGTTCTGCTTAAGGTAGCGATCGTATTCTGTGCGGAACCGGCACTTGAGAGATTCTGGGACATAAATACGATTACTACGTCATTTTTGGAATCATAGATGATTCCGGCATCATTTTCCACGTTGTCAAGTTCTCCGGTTTTATTTGCGGTTTTGACTCCTTCCGGAAGCTGTGCGGGAATTTTGTTACAGCGTGTCTGTGCCTTGAGCAGATTAAACATATCAGTGGCATGGGTGTAGCCGGATGTATCCTGTTTATAAATCTCCTGCAGGAGATGACCACAGTCTCCTACAGATGTGTAGTTATCATCATTCTCATTGCTGGCAAGGAGCATACGTCCCATGTGAGTCTGGTCATAGCCATGTGCCTGGCAGAAACTGTTGACAGCCTGCATACCTGCTGCGGAATCGCCGCCGCCAAGATAAGTTGTCAGGGTATTGGCTGCATCATTATCGCTGACTGTGATCATGGAGTACAGATTGGAGTCTACAGAATCCCTGCCGTATTGTCCGGTTATCTGATCATAATTCTCGTAGACAGCTCCCATGATATAGAGCTTGATCAGGCTTGCAGCCTGCATTTTCTGATCATTAAGACTGCCCTCGGTTCCATTTACAAGATCGGATATGAAAACAGCCCAGGTTCCATTTTCAGCGGGAAGCTGACTTTGAACCTGTTTTAAAATTGTCTCCAGTTTCTCATCTGTGACCGGTTCTGAAGATGTGCCTGCCCCGGAACCGTTAAAGACGCTTTCAGAACTCTCTGAAGATGAAGAAGGGGAAAGCATTCCCTGACCTTCTACGGATGTTCCCGCGGCCTCTGCATTTCCAGCAGCATGACTGCTGTATGCAGGAGTAACAAGAAGGCTGAGCGATAGCAGAGGTATTAATAATTTTTTTGAAAACATTGCGTTCACCACCTGTTAAATATTTACTGTAAAACATTCGGAATCTGTTGATCTGTTATATAAATCGTATTTCTTTATATTTAGATAAATCAGGTTTAAAAGTCTTATTGTGCAGGCACAAATGATTTTTAAAGTCTGATATCTGTATATACAAAATTATACAGTGTTTGGAGTTGTGTTACAAGTGTATTTACGGTTGACTTAAAATTTATTTTGGAATTGTTATAAGTAAGTTCCTGTGGAAGTTGCAGAAAATTCGTGATATATCGTGTGAATTTATGGGATAGTATAAATCTGGCGTAATACATCTGTCTTGTGCATGGTGTATATTGAGATGCGTTCATACAATTTGTAGGAATACGGGCGTGAAAAATCCGCATATCTGATTATATATTTTGGATTGTATAAATGCTACAATAAAATCATCAGAAACGAGACAAAGAACGGCAAATTAAACAAATAAATGTGGGAATGTGGGGGCATTTTCATATTGCATGAGGAGGTAGATTATATGTTAACACCGAAACAGAATATGCTGGAAGTTATAAAAGGCGGAAATCCTGACAGATTTGTTAATCAGTATGAAGCAGTGCAGCTTCTTTTTCATCCGTTTATGTTTACAAACCCGCTGCTTCAGCCCGGACAGGAAAATGTAGTGAATGCATGGGGGGTAACCAATACTTTTCCGAAAGGAGTTCCGGGTTCTTTTCCTGTACATACTCCTGACAAGATCGTGGTAAAGGATATTGAAGACTGGAAAGACTATGTACATGCACCGTCTTTGAAATTTACCCAGGATCAGTGGGATATGGTGAAGGCTCAGTATGATGCAGTTGACGGAGAACAGGCATTTAAAGCAGCTTTCGTTGCACCGGGATTATTTGAGCAGACTCATCATCTGTGTGAGATCAGTAATGCGTTGGTTTATTATATTACTAATCCGGATGAAATGCATGATCTGATCAAATATCTGACAGAGTGGGAACTGGAACTTGCTGAAGGTATCTGTTCCAACCTTCATCCTGATGCATTATTCCATCATGATGACTGGGGTGGACTGGACAGTACATTTATGAGTCCTGCAATGTTTGATGAATTTTTACTTGAACCGTATAAAGAAATTTACGGATATTATCACAGTCATGGCGTTGAGTTGGTTATCCATCATTCTGACAGTTACGCAGCAACACTGGTTCCTTCTATGATTGAGATGGGGATCGATGTATGGCAGGGATGTATGGAAACCAATAATCTTCCGGAACTGATCAGGAAATATGGCGGAAAGATCAGCTTCATGGGCGGTATCGAAAATCGTGCAGTTGATTTTGAGGGCTGGACAGATGAGAATTGTGATGCAGTGGTACGTCGTGTCTGCGAAGAATGTGGAAACAAATACTTTATTCCATGTATCGCTCAGGGTGGCCCTGGTTCTGTTTATCCGGGTGTTTATAAATCTCTCTGTGATTCCATTGACAAGCTGAATGAAGAGAAATTTGGCATTAAGGCATCTGAATCTACAAGGCTTCCATGGCAGATTATGTTCTGATCTCAGGTATTTGTCAGTGGCAAAACGGAATACAAATATCTGTCCGACATTTAGATGAAATTTCAGGTGTTGCAGAGGATGATGCTATGGAGGTGTTTGAAAATGATTATTATTGGTGAGAAAATTAATGGTTCTATCCCGATCGTTGCAGAAGCGATCGCGAAAAGAGACTCTGAATTTATTAAAGCAAGAGCAAAGCTTCAGGCGGAAAGCGGAGCTACTTATATTGACTGTTGCGCTTCTGTTCCGGAAGCGGAAGAAGTGGAAACATTGAAATGGATGATCGACTGTATCCAGGAGGTTACAGATCTTCCGATCTCAATTGACAGCCCGAGTCCGGATGTTCTGGCACAGGCTTATAAGTTCTGTAAGAAACCTGGAATTTTTAACTCTGTATCAGGAGAGGGACATAAGATTGATACGATTTTCCCGATCATGTCTGAGCCGGGAAATGAGGGATGGCAGGTAATTGCGCTGCTGAGTGACAATACAGGTATTCCGAAATGTGCAGCAGACCGTCTGAAAGTTTTTGACAAGATCATGGCGAAAGCGAAAGAGTACGGAATTGCTCCGGACAGGATTCACATTGATCCGCTGGTTGAGATGCTTTGTACTTCTGAGGATGGTATTGCAACGAATATTGAGACGATCACAAGTGTACGTGAGCAGTATCCGACCATTCATATTACGGCAGCAATCAGTAATATTTCTTTTAATCTGCCGGTTCGTAAGCTGATTAATTACGGGTTCCTGGTACTGGCAATGAATGCAGGACTGGACAGTGGAATTATGGATCCGACAAATAAGGATATGCTTGGACTGGTTTATGCAACAGAAGCATTACTTGGTCTGGATGATTATTGTATGGAATATATAGGGGCTTACAGAGAAGGCTTAATTGGTACAACAAAGAAGAAGTAAGTTGAATCTGCAGAAACTGTGTAAATGAATTAAGTGGTTGGAATCTGAAATTGAGAAATAACAGGAGGATTTGATTATGTCCAAGATAAATGAAGTTGCGGAATTAGTTGAAAAAGGGAAAGCGAAATTAGTAGGACCGGCTGTACAGGAAGCCATTGATGAGGGTGATGATCCGGTTGCGATTCTGAATGATGGTATGATCAGTGCGATGTCTGTAGTTGGTGAGAAATTCAAAAATGGTGAGATCTTTGTTCCGGAGATGCTGGTTGCAGCTCGTGCTATGAAGAAAGGTGTTGAGGTTCTGAAACCGCATCTGGCATCTGGTTCTACAGGTGCACTTGGTAAGGTTATCATTGCTACAGTTTCCGGTGACCTTCATGATATTGGTAAGAATCTGGTTGCCATGATGATCGAGAGTGCCGGATTTGAGGTGATCGATCTTGGGGTTGATGTTCCGGCGGCTAAGATTATTGAGTGCTATAAAGAGAATCCAGATGTCAAGATTATTGCACTTTCTGCACTGCTGACTACTACTATGCCGGCTCTGAAGGAGACTGTTGAGGCGTTGAATGCGGCGGATTTCAGAGGTAATATTAAGGTTATGGTTGGCGGAGCGCCGATTACAGAAGCTTTTGCTGAGGAAATTGGTGCTGACGGATATTCTGATGATGCGGCTAGTGCGGCGTCACTGGCTAAGAAGTTGGCGGCTTGATCTGATTGTTTTGTGCGGGTTTAGTATAACATGAAAATATTATGAGGGGACTGCTCTGGGGAGTGGTCCTTTCGTGTATTTTGGGATTTTTGGGAGTGTGTTATAATGGAAAAAAGGGGACGCTCAGAAAAATATTTTATTTCATGTGCGGTTTCGGGGTCTAAGATATTCTAAGTTCTCAGAAATCTGCTAAAGGCATGAGCAGCCTTCTCAAACTCGCTCCGTTGCAAACTTCGCTCAGACAGTGATACAGTCTGCTCATAACGCAGATTTCTGAGAGCTAAGAATATCTAAGACCCCTGCAAATGCACATGAAATAAAATATTTTTCTGAGCTGTTCGTTGGTTGTTGTAGTGTTTGGATTGGATATGTGGGAGGTTTTTATGGCTTGGGTTAAGTTTGTGCGCGAGGATGTTGAGATAGAGGTGGAGGATGGTATATCGGTACTGGAGGCGGAGATTCAGGCGGGACTGAGGCCGGATGCGCCTTGTGGCGGGCTGGGGAAATGTGGGAAGTGTCTGGTTAAGATTAATGGTGAAGTTGTTAAGGCGTGTCAGATTCGGATTGGTGAAGGTGAGACTTGTGTAGTGGAGACATTGGACAGGGCTGGCAATGAAAAGATTTTGACGGATGGATTTAACAGAGAAGTTGTGTTTGAACCGGGACTACGGATGGCTCAGGTTGAGCTGGAGAAGGCGAAAACAGGGGAGAAGCGGTCGGACTGGCAGAGGCTGCTGGATACGCTGGCGGAAACAGATGGTGAGGTTGAGCCGGGGCAGATGGAGGTGGATCTGAAGCTGGCGGGTGAATTGTATGGGATGCGCAGGGATTCTGATGAATGGTATGTGATTTACAGTAGACGGCGGATTCTGGAAATGAGGAAGGAAGCTGGTCGGAGGTGTCTGGCAGCGTTTGATATTGGGACGACTACCATTGCGGGGTATTTGCTGGATGGTGCGGATGGGAGGACTCTGGCAGTTGAGAGCAGGATGAATCCGCAGGCGCAGTATGGTGCGGATGTGATCATGCGGGCGAATTATGCGCTGGAGCATGGAACAGAAGCGTTAAGTATGTGTGTTCGGAAAGCGGTTAATGAGATGTTGGGAAGTCTGGCAGAGGATGCAGGGATAAGGAGAGAGGATGTTTTTCAGGTGTGTGTTGTGGGAAATACCTGTATGCATCATCTGTTTCTGGGGATTTCTCCGGCTTCGCTGGTATATGCGCCCTATACTCCGGCTGTGAGTGAGAGGCTGGTGCTGAATGCGGGGGATTATGGTCTGGCTGTGCAGGAGCGTGCAGAGTTGATCATGCTTTCGGATATTGCAGGATATGTGGGAGCGGATACCTGTGGATGTCTGCTGGCTATCAGGCAGGATCAGCAGGAAGAGATTTCTCTGATGATCGATATTGGAACGAATGGTGAGATGGTTCTGGGAAACAGGGAGCGGATGGTGACCTGTTCTACTGCGGCCGGGCCTGCTTTTGAGGGTGCGAAGATTGAGTGTGGAATGCGTGGCGCGGCCGGGGCTGTGGATCATGTGAAGTATGAGGATGGGAAGTGGAACTATACAACTGTTGGGAATAAGCCGGCGGTTGGTTTGTGTGGTTCGGGATTGATCGATCTGGTGGCGGGTCTTCTGGATGCTGGAATGCTGGATGAGAATGGTGTGCTGAGAAGCGGACAGGAGAAGCAAGGTGTGTTTATTCTGGTACCGCCAGAGCGGGGCGGTAATGAGAGAGGAGTTTATCTGACGCAGAAGGATCTCGGAGAGGTTCAGCTTGCGAAAGCTGCGATTGCAGCGGGAATTCAGATGCTTATGGAGCGGATTGGGATTACAGAAGATGATATTTGTTCGGTATATATTGCAGGTGCTTTTGGCAACTATATGGATCCGGTCAGTGCCGGGAAGATTGGCTTGCTTCCGGCGACGCTTGTGAAGAAAGTGAAACCAGTGGGAAACGCTGCTGGTGAGGGTGCGAAGATCGCACTTGTGAATGAGAAGGAAATGCTGGAGATGGATGAGCTGGTGAGAAAGATTGAATTCGTTGAGCTGGCTGCTTCGGCTGATTTTCAGGATCATTTTATTGATGAACTGGGATTTGAGACAGGTGAATGATTTTATCCGCCTGATTGAATTATTGAGAAGTGCAGATTTTTTCTGATAAACTGCGGAGCAGTTATTCGGTGCAGAACTGAGGCGCGAAGAGGATAATTTTATCTGCCTGATGAGGTTGCTATAGATTATACAAGAGAGTAAGGGGTTAGATTATGGATATAAAAAAAATAGAGCAAATGGGAATGGAGCAGGGGTTTTCGCATGTGGTGTTGCTGGATTGTGATACGATTGAGCTGAAGCCGGAGGTTCGACAGATGTGTGCAGCGGATACCTGTCATAAGTATGATAAGTGCTGGAGCTGTCCTCCGGGATGTGGCTCTCTTGAGGAATGTGAAGCGAAAGTCCGGCAGTATAAGTATGGGATTATTGTTCAGACAGTTGGTGAATTGGAGGATGTTTTTGATGGCGAGGGAATGATGGAAACGGAAGCCAGACATAAGGAGTATTTTGTGGAATTTGAGAAGAAACTTCGGGAGATTTATCCGGATATGCTGGCGATTGGTGCGGGATGCTGTACGAAATGTAAGGTCTGTACTTATCCGGATGCTCCATGCAGGTTTCCGAAACAGGCTTTCTCATCGATGGAGGCTTACGGGATGCTGGTAACACAGGTTTGCCAGGCCAATGAGCTACAGTATTATTATGGGGATTGTACGATTGCTTATACGAGCTGTTACCTTCTGGAATAACATTTTAGCCGAATCAGGTAAGTCCCCTGTGGAGCAGTTATTTGGTGTAGCGAAGCGGATTACGAATATCTGCTTGATTTAAATCAAGTAAATTCTCTGGTTACTGTTCACTGGTAATATCCCGCGAGGTGTTTTTTGTGAGCGAAGGTCACAGAAAACCCGAGATATACCGCGCGAATTTATGCGATTAGCATAAATTCTGTGCATCGCGAAGCGTGTTACTGAGAACGGAGTGAACAGTAACATTCTCTGTGGAGGTTGCGGAAGGGGAAGTCAGTTTTCGTTGTAAATAACAGTGAGCTATGATAAAATACAGATATTGAAAGCGCAGAGCGTGTTTGAAAAAACAAAAAATCCTTCGCCGCAGGGCGGGGGATTTTTGGCAGAAGGTATTAAGGGTGGCTTGAGGATATGACAGTACTGGAACAGTTAAGAAAAACAATTGAAGACGGACATCCGGGGGAGACAGAGAAGTTGGTGAGGGAGGCATTGAAGCAGCATATTCCTGCAGGGCGGATTGTGGAAGAGGCCATGACTCCGGCTATGCGAACAGTGGGAGAGAATTACAAATCCAATGGTGCGGATATTATTAAAATTCTGGCAGCAGCCCGAAGTGTGCGCAAGGGTTTTGAATTGTTGGAGGAACAGGACTCGCAGTTTGGCAGGAGGAATATCGGAACTGTAATCCTTGGAACGGTGGAAGGTGATCTGCATGATGTAGGTAAGAATCTGGTTGCGATCATGTTTCGTAGTGCCGGATTTAAGGTGATCGATCTGGGAGTGGATATTTCTGAGAAGCAGTTTCTGCGTGCAGTGAAACAGAATCCGGATGTGTCGATCGTGTGTATCTCCTCGCTTTTGAGTACTTCAATCCCGGAGATGGAGCAGGTGGTGAAGTCTCTGAAACGAAGCAGCAGTAAGCATAAATTTAAGATTATGGTTGGTGGAGGTGCAGTAACGGAGCAGCTGGCGAAGAATATGGGAGCAGATGCCTATACAGAGAACTGTATTGAGGCTGTGGAAGTTGCGAAGACGTTTATTGTGTGAGAACCGGGCTGACAGGTGCGTATAAGAAAGACATAATGTGAGTTAAATTGCTATAGAATTGACTGGTAAAATAGGTGCTTCAATTATGTGACAGGAGGATTGTAGACTTGCAGCTGTCATCAGTTTATTTATATGAAAAAATAAAAGAGAAATATGAAATTACGGAAAGGGGAACTTTATCCGGTTCAGACGGATATCTGCGCCCTTTTTTGTGTTATGAAAAAAAAGAAACATTTCGACATGGGCATGTTTATGTGGTACAGAGATATGACAAAGAGTGGGAATCGGCAGTTCTGACTGCTGAAAATATACTCTGGGTATTTTGTGGGAGAGAGGAAATTGATGCTGCATCAGAAGAGCTTCAGCAGATTCCGTATATTCATATTGCACTTGATAGTCTGGAAGAAATAGCAGAATTTATGAATGATGTGCAGGAGATTTTTGATGCGGCTGATGAATGGGAACGGAAGATTCATGATCTGATGTTAGAACATGCCGGAATGGACAGGCTTTTGCAGGTGACATCGGAATTTCTGCAGAATCCGATGTCTGTAACAGGACTGGATTTTACCTTCGTGGCGGAAGCGGGAAGCGAGTATCTGCCGCCGAGGGCGCGGCTGTATACAGATGACGGGTTGAATATGGAATATGTAAATGCGCTTCTGCAGAATGAAGCTTATCGAGATATGGCAGATACACATGAATATGTAATGTTTCCGGCTTATATCAGTGGATGTCGTTCGATGAACAGAAATCTGTTTGTGGATGGGAAAGCAACTCACAGGCTGGTTTTGACTGAGTGCAGATCAGAGATTACACTGAGAGTTATCTGTGTACTGGATATTCTGGTGGAGAAACTGGAGTATTTGCTTGCGCATGAAGCGGAGGAAGAAGATCCGGACAGGGATATGGAGCAGATTTTTGTCAGGATTTTGTCTGACAGAACTGCGGATTATATGCAGGTGAGTAGAGAACTGAGTGAACTGGGATGGAGTGGAAATCATGAATATATGTGTCTGATCCTGCAGATTACCTATCTGAATCAGCAGAATCTTTCCACAAAGGCAATCTGCCGATATATTAAGAAGAAATTTGAGGATTCTGTGAGTTTTCTTTATCAGGATGAAATTGTGGCATTTTTTGACCTTACCAGACTTGGAAAAAGCCAGGAGGAAGTAGCCGGAAAACTGGTTTATTTTATCAGGGATACTTATCTGAAAGCCGGATACAGCAGGGTGATGACAGGACATATGAATCTGAGACGGCAGTATGTGCAGGCGAAGACGGCTCTGGATGTAGGAAGCCGTAAGAAGCCTTATCTGTGGATTCATTATTTCGGTCAGGTGGCACTGACCTATATTCTGGAACAGGCAACAAGAAGATTGCCGGGAACAATGATCTGTCATGAAGGGCTGCTGGAATTGAAGAAGCATGATGAGGAGAATCAGACTCAGTATATGGAGACATTGAGAGTGTATCTGGAGCAGCATCTCAGTGCAACTCAGGCGGCAAGGGAATTGTTTATCCACCGCAGTACGTTTCTTTACAGGCTGGACAGGATTAAGGAAATCCTGCAGTCTGAGCTGGATGATCCGGAGGAAATTTTTTATCTGGAATTGTCATTCAGGCTGCTGGAGCAGGAGCAAGAGAAAGAATAGTACGGGAACAGAATAGTGCAGATATCTGGAAAGGTCAATTATTTGTGGAGGGAGATGTTTTGATAAAAAAATTCAGGTACGCTTGAGCGTACCTGAATAAATGTTAAAAGAGATATTATGTTATTTAGCTTCCTCTTCGGCAGCAGCATCTTCTTCAGCTTCCAGAGCCGGGTCTACGTGAACGGCGGCTACGGATACAACTGCAGCTTCAAGGTCTGTCTTTAAGTCTACATCTTTGTCCTGGGCGATGGCAAGGTCTTTGACTTTGATTACGTCGCCGACTTTCATGTCACCGACATCTACCATAATTTTGTCTACCAGTGCTGATGGGAGAGCTCTGAAGGAGATTTCTTCCAGATGCTGCTGTAATACACCGGCTTCCAGTTTGTCGTGGTTTACAAGTACGATCTCTGCTACGGAATGTACTTTCTCGTTGCTTACCAGTGCCTGGAAATCTATTTCATCCACCTGTCCTTTTAACGGATTGAACTGGATCTCTTTGATCAGTACGTCATATGACTGACCATCTACATCCAGCATAATCTGGCTTCCTTTGTTACTTGTCTTGAGAAGTTTCTCGACAGCAGATTTCTCGATTTTAACAGGAAGAGAACCTTCCATCTCTCTGCCAAATACGTTACCTGTAACGTAGCCTTCTCTTCTTAATCTTTTGGCCTTTGTGTCCATTGTTCTTTTTTCAGCTTTTAAAGTATTCATTTGACTTTTCCTCCATTTTACAGCTGAGGTGACACGCTTGACACTATCTTTAATTTATGAGCATCCGAAATGCTCCAGGTGGTGTTAAGTATTTTTGAGTATTCAGTTGTTTGTTCTTTATCTTTGTTACAACTGTATTATAACACGCTAAAAATGAAATGCAAGAGGAAAATGTGAAGAGTTTGTGAAATTTAAGTAAACACAAACAAAGCCCTCCGGAAGTGACCGCTTCCGGGGGCTTTGCATTTAATCTAATTAATCATTAATTACAGAGTATCATTTCTTCTGATATAACCAGGCTGTTCAGCTGGGGAAACGATTTCTTTTTTATGAACGAGTTTCGCCCATTTGTCGACTACTTCATTCTCTACGTGAACACCCTCACCTACAGTAACTTCAGCGAGAACAACACTGTTTCTTACAACAGCACCTTTTTTAATGACACATCCACGACCGATTACGGAATTCTCAACAGTACCTTCAATCTGGCAACCGTTGGAGATTACGGAATTCTTCACATCTGCAGTATTGAAATACTGAGTCGGGCAGGAATCATTGGTACGTGTATAGATTGGCCAGTTATCATGGAAAAGTTCCTGAGCTGACTTGTAATTAAGGAGAGCCATGTTTGCAGCATAGTAACTTGGGAAGTCTGTAATGCTTGCAAAGAATCCCTTGTGTGCAACGCCGCGGATGTCCAGAGTTTTGCATTTATCATTCAGGATATCTGCCAGTGTATACATGGAAGAAAGATTCTTGGCTTCTTTGATCAGGCTGATGAAAAGCTCTGTTTTCATAACACAGGTATCCATATAAACATACTGATTCTTCTTATTACCATGATTCGGTTCGATGGATTCCACACCTTTCTGGCGGTTCAGTCCCAGAACATTACAGGTAAGATAAGCCTCTTTTGCATTATCAACAGCGTGATAAAGGAGAGTAACATCTGCACCGGACTCAATGTGTGTATGTAAAAACTGGTCAAAATCAATTGAATAAACCATATAGCTCGGGGCAATGACAACATACGGATGATTCATTCTGCTGAGGGACTCCATGTTGTCCAGATAGCAGGAGATATCGGTGTTATAGATATCATTGTCATTATTGTGCTCTGAGAAGAGAAGCTGAAGTTTGCCGCTCTTGGAGTTGATATTGTAATGACGTCCTGTTCCAAGATGTTCTACAACAGAACGGGGTTTATTATTGATATAGACCTGAATACGTTCAATGTTGCTGTTGGTCATATTGGAGATAGGGAAGTCAATGACTCTGTATCTGCCAAGGAAAGAAAACGCACCGATTGGGCGATAATCCTGCATACCATCTACATAAATATTTCTCCCGGAAGAGCTTACGATTCCAAATGCCTTATACATATTATTCTGCCCCCTTTACGCGTTTCGCTACAAGCTCAATGTGCTCACTGTCTGCGGCACCGACAACTGCACCTTTACCGATGCGGACACCGTCAGCTACAAGTGCACGCTGAACAACGGCACCCTCTTCTACAACAACACCCGGCATCAGTACACTGTCGATAATTCTGGCACCTGCACCAATCTTAACACCTGTAAAGAGAACGGAATGCTTAACTTCGCCCTGAACAACACAGCCCTGTGTGATATATGCATCTTTAACATCTGCTTCTGCGCTGATGTACTGTGGAAGTGCGGTAACATCTTCTGTATAAATCTTCCATGACGGATCACCCAGATCCAGTTCATTCTTGGAACTTAACAGATCCATGTTTGTTTCCCAGAGAGAGTCGATGGTACCAACATCTTTCCAGTATCCTTCAAATTTATATGCATAAAGAGTTCTGTTATCGTTAAGCATAGTAGGGATGATATCCTTACCGAAGTCATGGCTGGAATCCGGATTCTTGATATCAGCCATCAGCATCTTGCGGAGGAGTTTCCAGGTGAAGATATAGATACCCATGGATGCAAGGTTGCTCTTCGGATGCTCAGGTTTCTCTTCGAATTCTACGATACGTCCGGATTCATCAGTATTCATGATACCAAAACGGCTTGCCTCTTTCATCGGAACTCCGATAACTGCGATGGTTGCATCTGCCTTTGCTTCTTTGTGGGCTGCAAGCATCTTGTCATAGTTCATTTTATAAATATGGTCACCGGAAAGAACAAGAACGTATTCAGGATCAAATTTATCAATGAAATCAATATTCTGGGAGATTGCATCTGCAGTTCCGCGATATACATTCAGATTCTCATCTGCTTTCTCACGTGGAGGAAGAACGTAAACACCGCTGTTTTTAGCATCAAGACCCCAACGTCCGCCGGCTGCCACATAACTGTTCAGCTGGATTGATTCATACTGTGTAAGTACACCTACAACATCAACGCCACTGTTGGCGCAGTTGCTTAAAGGAAAGTCTACGATACGATATTTACCGCCGTATGAAACGGCCGGCTTTGCCACTTTATTGGTAAGATCATGCAGACGGCTGCCACGACCGCCGGCCAGGATCATGGCCAACATACTATTTTGTTTCATAATAGTGAACCCTCGCTTTCATTTGTTAGGTAATATTATACATTTTTTCCTGACATTTTTCCATAGGTTTCTGAAAAAAATATGTAAAAACTTTGCTACAAACTAAGTAAAATCGACGAAAAATTATACATTATATACAAATATCGAGACGAATCGCATGACAGGGGATTAAAGATATTTGTAAATTATGCTCATAACGTAGCCAAAATTCATTCCAGATTGCCTGCGGCAATGGAATTTTGGCCTGTATGTCTCGGGATTTTGGCATATTTATGCCAAAACACCTCGCGGAATAATGCTGTGTGAACAGTAACATTTGTTCACAAATTTAAGTGAAACGGGTGGACGTATAATAGTTCTTACGCTATAATAGGTAGGAATTTATAGAAGAAATGCGTAACTGTGAAAATACTGAACAGTTACAGAGAAACAGAGGTTATCACGTGAGTAAAAGAGAAGATTATAAACGATTTATCGTATTTTGTCTGGCGAGTCTGGTGGTTCTGGCACAGGCGGCGGTCTTTGCATGGGTGTGGTATTCCGTTTACAGAGGACAGATCGACGAGCCTTTCTGGCGCAAAGGTAACTGGGTACTGATCGCAATCTACGGTCTGATGTTTGCCCTGTTTGCCAAATTGTACGGAGGACTTAAGGTTGGATATCTTAAGAGGATTGATGTATTTTATTCGCTGACACTGGCACTTTTGTGTACCAATGTGGTGGAATATCTGGAGATCACCCTGATCAACAGATGGTTCCTGAGCGTATGGCCTATGATCGAGATGACAGGAATACAGCTGGTTCTGATCATTATCTGGATATTTGGTTCAAGGTATATCTATTCCGGACTTTACCGCGCACGCCGGCTTCTGGTCATTTACGGTGACCGGGATCCAGGGGACGACCTGATCCATAAGATGAATTCCCGAAAGGACAAATATGACATCAGCGGCAAGGTACACATCAGTGTGGGAGAAGAAAAAATCCATCAGATGATGCAGGATTATGACGGCGTGATCATCTGGGATCTGCATTCAACAGAGAGAAACCGTTATCTGAAATACTGTTTTGCACATTCTGTCCGATGCTATGTGAGTCCGAAGATTTCGGACATCATTCTTATGGGAAGTGAACGCATCCATCTTTTTGACACACCGCTTCTGGTATCCAGAAATATGGGACTGGCAGTAGACCAGCGTGCTGCAAAGAGAGTTATGGATATTCTGATCTCAGGGATCGGCATTATAATCACTTCACCGATCATGCTGATCATAGCGATTGCGGTAAAAGCATACGACAGAGGTCCGGTGTTTTATTTTCAGGACCGTCTGACATTGGGTGGAAAGCCCTTTAAGATCTGTAAATTCCGCAGTATGTGCGTAGATTCGGAGAAAAACGGTGCAAGACTGGCATCCAAGCATGATTCCCGTATCACACCGGTAGGTCATGTGCTGAGAAATCTTCATCTGGACGAGCTTCCTCAGCTTTTCAATGTATTTAAGGGAGATATGTCTCTGGTAGGTCCGCGTCCGGAACGTGAAAGTATCATGCTTGAGTATGAGAAAGAGCTTCCGGAATTCTATTATCGTCTGAAAGTTAAAGCAGGTCTTACCGGATATGCGCAGGTCTACGGTAAGTATAATACAACTCCTTATGACAAATTAAAGCTGGATCTGTTTTATATTGAGAATTATTCCTTCCTGCTGGATATCAAGCTGATCTTTATGACAGTTAAAATCTTTTTCCAGAAAGAAGTATCTGAGGGAGTAGATGACAGACAGGTAAATGCGTTGAAGGATTCCGGGAAAAACGTCGGAGTGTCAGAGAATAAAACGGAGGAATGACAATGAATAAACCGCTGGTATCTGTGATCATGCCGGTTTACAACGGAGAAAAATATATTAGAAAGGCTGTGGAATCCGTCTATGAACAGGGAGTTTCGCTGGAACTTCTGGTGATCGATGACGGTTCTACAGACCATACAGAGGAAGTCCTGTCTGCCTATGAGGGCAGAGAGGACTTTCGGTATATTAAGAATGAACAGAATATGGGAGCTGCAGGCTCCAGAAACAGAGGAGTCGGGCTGGCACAGGGAACCTACATTGCTTTTCTGGATGCAGATGACTGGTGGGAGCCAGGCAAGCTGAAAGAACAGCTGAAACGTCTGGAAGAGACAGGATACGTGCTGTGTTCTACAGGGCGGGAACTGATGAAAGCGGACGGAAGCAGTACAGGACGGACAATCCCTGTAAAAGAGAAGATCACCTACAGAGAACTTCTGAAACATAACAGCATCAACTGTTCTTCGGTAATACTCAGAAGGGATGTGGCGCGTGAATTTCCCATGGAGCATGACGACAGCCATGAGGATTATATCACCTGGCTGAAAATCCTGAGAAAATACGGCTGTGCTGCCGGAATCAACAAACCCTATCTGAAATATCGTCTCAGCGAAGGCGGCAAATCCAGAAACAAACTGAAATCAGCAGCCATGACTTACAATGTCTACAGATACGCCGGTTACGGCAGGATCAGAAGCTGTATTTTTTTCTGTTCTTATGCTGTACATGGAATATGGAAATATTGCTACTGTTCACTTCGTTCACAGTAACGTAGCCAAAATTCATTCCAGATTGCCTGCGGCAATGGAATTTTGGCTTGTATGTCGCGGGATAGTGGTGTGTGAACAGTAACAAAATATTTCCATTGACCGAAATGTTAAGTTTCTATTCCATAAATCGTAAAAATATGTTATGCTTGTTGCAGTAAATATGACTTTGCGGTTAATTGCCCGTTACATTGCTGTGCGTTTTTTTGTCTGCCGGTCATCTGAAGAATCTGGCAGAATGGGGTTGTATGTTCACACAGCAGAAGTCAGAAATATGATTAGAGGATAGTACTTAAACATGAAAATAAAAAAAGAGAGAGCGGCGGTGCCGTACTCCTGCCTGATCGATAACATTAAAGTTTTGCTTATCTTTCTGGTAGTATTTAACCATATTATTGCATTTAACCTTGTAAAGGTAGACACTGTAGTGAGATATGTGTGGTATGCGATCACGATTTTTCACATGCCTGCATTTGTTTTTATTTCAGGATATCTGTCAAAGAAACCTCAGAATGTGCTGAAGAATTTTAAGAACCTGCTGATCCCTTATGTTCTGGGATATACCTTAACCTGGTATTCACAGATATGGCTGGGCAGATCTGTAGATTATGAGATACTGCGTCCTACCGGAAGTGTCATGTGGTATATACTGGCACTGTTTATTTACCGCCTTACCATTGAGGCCCTGGGTAAGATCAGATTTATTGTTCCGCTCAGTATCCTGTTCGCATTATGGGCAGGAACCAGACCGGAATTTACCACATTCCTGTCATCATCAAGAATCGTGGTATTTTTCCCGTTCTTTGTTGCGGGGTATCTCTGGAAGAGTGAATATATCACAGCAATCCGTAAATTTAAGGGAAAATGGATCCTGGTAGCAATCTCCGGAGTCCTTTTGTGGGCGATACCGAATTATATGATTCCAAATGAAATGGGAATCGCTATTTTCCGAGGTAATCATGGATATCAGCTCTGTGGCCTGACGGATCCTCAGGGAGTGATCCTCAGACTGCTGATGTATCTGGTATCTTTCGTAGTGGTCTATACGATGCTTGCGTTAGTGCCGGACATCAAACTGCCGCTCACCTATGTGGGACGACATACAATGGGAATTTATTTCTTCCATTATCCGATCATGATCATTATGAATGGTTTATATATCCTGATGCTTCCTGCAATGAACAATGTATGGGTGCTTCTGGGAGTATCACTGGTATTTGTACTTGTACTGGGAAGTCTGCCTGTGGATCTGCTCTATACGGGTGTTTTGAATCTGATCGCATTTATCCTGATCAAGAAGGATAAGACAGTCAGAGATGAAGGCCTGGAAGAAGAGTATGACAGCGAATATGATGAATATGAACTTCTCAGAAGAAAGAAAGCCATCGCAGAGCTTGCGGCAACGCTTGATTCAGAGAGTGAGCAGGACGGACATGTGGAGAAAGTAAATATGGACGAGGATACACCGGATCATACTTCTTCCGACAGTCATGAAGGCTTCAGCAATGTGGCCGGCATGGAGCTGGAGATTGAAGAAGATAATCTGGATGATATCCCTGATGAACTGATCAAAGGGGAAGAGGGGCTTTCGCTGGAAGACCTGATCCAGGAACTGGAAGCTACTACCAGAACGATGGACAACAATAAAGAACCATAAACACAAAGGAAGAGTTTTGAGATACAAAAACAGTATTTCAAAACTCTTCTTTTTGTAAAGTTAATGCGAATTTAACATTTTTGTAACGGACAGGTGACGGAAGTTGGGAAGTATGATATAATCAAAGTATCTATCGTATGGAGCAGGAAAACTGTTCGGCAAAATAAGAATATTTTTTTCAGGGGAGTTATGACAGAAGAATGAAGAGAGTAATCACATATGGCACTTTTGATCTTTTTCATAAAGGCCACTACAATATTATCAAAAGAGCAAAAGCACTTGGTGATTATCTGATCGTAGGTGTCACAAGTGAGAGCTTTGACATTGAGCGGGGCAAACTCAATGTGCGGGACAGCCTCATTAAGAGAATCGAGAATGTGCGAAGGACGGGGCTGGCAGATGAGATCATCATTGAGGAATATCAGGGACAGAAGGTCAATGACATCATTAAGTATGATATTGATGTCCTGGTGGTAGGATCTGACTGGAGAGGGAAATTCGATTACCTTAAGAACTACTGTGATGTAGTTTATCTGGAAAGGACCAAGAATATTTCCAGTACAAAGCTTCGCAGTGAAGGTGTTATCTTTAATATGGGAATCGTGACGGATGACATCCGGGATAATGATTTTGTGGAGGAATCCAAATATGTCAGCGGAGTTCATGTGGAACGTGTATTCAGCGAGGATCACGAGACTGCACAGAGATTCTGTGATAAATATGAGTTAGGTTCCTGCTGGAGCAGCTATGATGAATTTCTGGCAGATGTAGATATTGTTTATATCAAGACATCGCTGAACCGGAGAGCAGAATATATTGAGCGAGCGCTGAAAAAAGGAAAATATGTGATCAGTGATTCGCCCATGACACTTTCCTCAGAGAAACTGCGCTACCTGTTTCAGGTGGCAAGGGAGAACAATGTGGTTCTCATTGAACGGACCACACTGGTCTACCTGCGGGCGTTTAATCAGCTGGTATGGCTGGTACACAGTAACCTGGTGGGAGATCTGGTAAGTGTCAAATGTGCAATCTCCCAGGATGATTTCGAGGGCGGCAGGACTTTTAATGAGACGGTCTGCACAGCTATCTGCGCAGTACTGAAACTGCTGGGAAAAAAATGCCAGGATATCAACACCAATGCGGTCCGCAATCAGGAAGGCCGTTTTGTATATGATATGATTTCCATGAAATACGCCGGTGCACTGGCGACTATTGAGATCGGAACAACGGTTGACATTGAGAATGAACTTGTGATCATCGGAAGCAACGGCAGGGTAACTATCCCTAATGACTGGTGGAATACCGGATACTTTGAAGCCAATATTTCAGGAAAAGAATTTCTGAAAAGGTACAGCTTTAACTTCGAGGGAAATGGTTTCCGCTATCTGCTGCAGGAGCTGATGATTATGATCAGAGACAAACGGACAGAATGTACCCGGCTTTTCTATGATGAGTCGGTAAGAATAATAGAAATTTTGGAAACAATCAACAGAAAGGACAATTCATGACGGAGAAACAGAAATACCTCCTGAAGCTTTTCAGGGAGGTTGATGAAATCTGCAGAGAACATAACCTCAGATACGTGCTGGCAGGAGGCTCCCTGATCGGAGCTCTCAGACATGAGGGATTTGTTCCCTGGGATGATGATGTAGACCTTTATATGCCACGTCCGGACTGGGAGAAATTCATAGAGATATGCAAAACAGAACTCCCGCCTGACAGAGAGATACAGTGTTCGGAGGTGGACAGAAACTATACAAATTCATTTCCGCGCTACGCATCCACCAATACCTGTGCCATCCATAAGAGCCAGATTATCGGGAAGGACTGCGGCGGAGAGATCATAGACATTCTTACACTGGATCCTGTTCCGGCTGACGACAAAGAATACGAGAAATATAGAACACACATGATGATCTACTCAGATCTTATCAATATTTCTGTAGGCTACAGCGACCGCTGGGAGATACCTGCATCCATGTATCTGAAGTATCTTCTTTCTTATATTTTTCTTGGCAAAAAAAGAACACTGGCAAAGCTTGAGAAGATCATGTTCTCCTATAAAGAAGAGGAATGTGACCGTTATGCCATGCGTTGGGGCGGCTGCCCATTTCTTTTTGATAAGGATATGATGTTCCCTGTAAAGGATGGCATCTTTGAGGGAAAAAAGGCAATGATCCCAAATAAGTGCAGTGACTATCTGATCTGGCATTATGGAGACGAGTGGTCATATATGCCTCCTCATGATAAGAGGGAGGGTCATGTAGCAGTGTGTGTAGATGATCTTCCTTATCAGGAGCTACGTGAAGAATACATGCCGAAGATCAATAAGGAAAGATTGCGCTGGGACAGTGTGTTCCGAAAGTTCTACAATATGCGCATTGCGAAAAAAAGCCATAAGGTCCGCCAGGATGGGCTTGCAATGAAAGCCCGCGCTGTTGCACTGGACCTGCAGAGAGCGATCGATGAATCAGGACTTAAGATCAGTGAGCTGGTGGAAAGCAGATCTTTCCGTAAACTGAGTGCACTTTTTGGCTCTTATTATAAGAATCAGCTCAGTGCTGACTTTATCGGAAGGGAAGACTATACCAATATTTATGCCTTTTATCATCCAACACTTGTGGAGATACCTGACGATGTATTCTATGCAGCAATACTGACTCTGTTTTATACAGAACGTGTATCAAAGGCATATAGAATGCTGCAGATCCGTAAGCAATGGGATCATCTGAGCTCTGATATGGAGAAACTGAAGGAAGATATTGAGCTTTTCCGGAAAGCAGCGGATCACTATGAGTTTCACAGGATGAAGGAAGCAGAGCAGATCATCAGCGACCTTTTGCAGAAATATCCGGGACATCCGGGATTTATGAAATTTAAGTGCAGGTTTCTGATGGAGGATGCGGGAGAGAACCGGATCGAAGCAGAACGTTTTCTTGATAAGGCTCTTAAGATGTTTCCTGAGGATGGTTATTTCCTGAAATATAAGGCAGATATCCTCTGGATGGATGGCGAGATGCAGAAAGCGGCAGAGCTTTATCTTCAGGTAAAGAATAAGACAACTAACGGAATTGTATGGATGGAGATGGATAGATTCTTCAGAGGATACAAATCTGAAATCCTGAAAAGCTGTGAAGAGCTTATTGCAAACCACAACAAGAAGGAGGCTCTCGCATTGATGGAGCTGTGGAGTCGTCTGATACCTGAGGATGATGATATCCAGGGAGCATTATATCTGGCAAAAACAGTGTGTGCACGTACGCAGAGCGAGATAGAGAAAGAAATCGGTGAAATCCGGGCTGTGATCGGCACACAGATGATCACGCCAGTCAGTGTGGAGAAAAATCCGGGAAAAAGCAGAAAACAGATAAAATCAGATAGAACATCAGATGAAACATCGGCTGATGATGTGAATAAAAAAGTATCAGATCCGTCAGCAGAAACTGAAGAAGTTAAAGCGCCGGCGGATATACAGGTTAAAGTTTCAGAAGAACATAAGATGTACAGGAAAGCTCTTACAAGAGCATGGAAGCGGCTGGGGTATTCCGATGAGCTTGCAGAACTGCGCACCCAGATCATCTGTACAGGTGAGGAGAGCGAATTGGAGTGGCTTGCAGAACAGGTACGAAACCGTCAGTTCCGCAGAGAAGAGAAAGCCTGCGCTTATAAGCTGGTGGGTGATGTCAGGATGAAACAGGGACAGACCAGGGAGGCTTTTGCAAATTATAAGAAAGCACTGGAATATGAGATGCCTTCTTATGTAAGAACAGAGCTGTACCGTATTTTTATCAATGATCTGAACGACGGCAGCAGACAGGCGAAAAGCTTTGGAAAGAAGACGGATATTACAGTTGTACTTGATAAATGGCTTGATAAATATGAAAGTATTGAAGATATTAAGAAGATCGTGCAGACTGTAACTGTTAAGTGACATCAATAGAAATGGAGTAAAGAGTTGAACAAAAAACAAAAGGTGATTTTATCATTATTACAGGAAATCGATGAAATATGCCGCCGGAATAAAATAGAATATTACCTCTCTCCACGACTGACACTCTGCGCAGTGGAAGGGCATCCTTTCCCACAGAATCCCATGTTTGGAGTTGTGCTGATGAAAACAGCGGATATGGAACGGTTCCGTCTGGCTGTGGATGAAGATCCAAGGGAAAAGAGAGCACTGGAATCCATGAAGAGCCACAAATGGTTCTCAGGATTTTATCTGAGATATACAAATACAGATACCCTGTGCCTGAATCTGGATAATACCAGAGACTATGCATTTCCAGGGATAGGAATCAGTATTTTTCCATTGAGGACACCTGTGGGTTCTGCAGCTGCAGATCACAGATTCTCCAGGGATGAGAATGCATGGACTGAACTGTGCCATATTAATTATGCGGAAAGAAACTTCAAGAGCAGAGTAAATCGTACGATAATGAGAATGCAGTGTCTGATAACCGGACGTCAGGGACAGGCAGCACATTTATATGATAAATTTATTAAACTTCATCAACAGCCTGATGCAGATAAGTATATTCTTAAGAGAAGAAAACAGACAACAGTTTTCCCTGCGGAGATTTTTGCAGAGAGCAGACGGGTAATGTTAGAGGGTGTAGAACTTCAGGTTCCTGCAAAAACAGCAGAGTACCTTACTGTAAGCTATGGTAAGAATTATAAAGATGTAAAAGAGCCTCGTTATGTTACACCTATTGCACTTGCAGTCAGTGCGAGAGTAAGTTATACACAGTTCTGGAAGGAAGCCGGCAACTTTGAGAAATATTGTAAGGAACGAATGAAAAATGCCCGCAAGCTTGCAAGAAGCAGAAGACATAAAGACTATTTTAATGAATGCTGGGATTATGTTGAGTTCTGTGGGGAACGCATGAATATGGGTGTTGCTTATGAAAAGCAGAAGGATTATATCAAAAACCTGTATAAAAATGAAGATTACATGACACTTGAGAAGGTATTCCGTCCATACTTTAAGATGATGCAGAAGAGTCTGCAGAAAAACGAACTCTTTGCAGAGGATGAGGAGATCTTTGATATTTATATAGACGTACTGGAAAAAACAGGAAAGACAGTACAGAGGGGTAAGATCGGTACGCTGATCTGACGGGAGGAAAAATGAAGCTTTCAGATTATATTGTTACGTTTTTACAGAAAAAAGGAATCCGTCATTTCTTTGGATACCAGGGAACGATGATCGCACATCTGGTAGATTCCATTGAAAGAAATCCGGAGACAGAGAATCATTCCAGTTACAATGAACAGGGGGCAGCTTTCGCAGCCTGCGGATATGCACAGGCGAAGGAAGAATGTGCCTGCGCCTATGCTACTAGCGGACCGGGAGCCATCAACCTTCTGAGTGGTGTGGCAGATGCCTATTACGACTCTCTGCCTGTGATCTTTCTGACAGGGCAGCTGAACACGTATGAGTACTCCGGGATTAAAGGACTGCGTCAGCAGGGATTCCAGGAGACAGATATTGTGGCAATGGCGAAACCGATCACGAAATATGCTGTTCAGATACGAAACCCTGAGGACATTGTGGAGGAATTAAATAAAGCATACCATATTGCAACCACAGGACGCAGAGGACCGGTGCTCATCGATCTTCCCATGAATATCCAGAGAAGTGAAGTGGAGAATCCGGTCTATGACATGACTTTTGAGGACAAACATACAGATGCAGCTGCAGCACAGCGGGCGGCAGATACGATTCTGGAAGCACTGGAACAGGCAAAACGTCCGGTAATCATGTTGGGCCATGGCGTGGACAGCAGCTTCAGCCAGCAGAAACTGATCCGCTTTGCACAGAAGAGACAGATTCCGATCATCACCAGCGTTCTGGCGAAATCAGTTCTGGGATACGACCATCCGCTGAATTTCGGGTGCATCGGCGGTGCCTATGGACACCGTTATGCAAATATGATCGCCAATGCAAAAAGCGATCTGCTTCTCTGTTTTGGCATTTCTCTGTGTACCAGACAGATCGGAACCAAAGTACATGAATTTGCCAGAGGTGCAAAGATCATACGTATAGATATTGATCCATACAATCTTCAGAGAGATATCCATGAGAATGGTGAGAATGAGGTAAAGCTTCAGGCAGAGACAGGAGCAGTGATTGATTGTCTTGCAAAAGTGGATGATCCTGATATAGAGGGTGTAAGTGACTGGTTGAATGTCTGCACAGAGATTAAAGAAAATCTTCAGGCAGTTGATGATGCCACACCAGAAAGATATCCGAACCGTATGATCGCAGACCTCAGTGATATGCTGGAGGATACCTCCGCGATCGCAGTGGATGTAGGACAGCATATGGTGTGGAGTTACCAGTCATTCAAGAATCATGAAGGACAGAAACTTCTCTTCTCCGGCGGACATGGAGCTATGGGCTACGGGCTTCCGGCAGCTATCGGAGCGTATTATGCAACCGGAAAACCGACCGCCTGTATTTGTGGAGATGGTGCACTCCAGATGAATATCCAGGAACTGGAGTGGGTGAAGAGAGAGAATCTTCCTGTTAAGATCATGGTTATGAATAATGAAGCACTTGGCATGATCCGTCACCTGCAGAGAGATTATTTTGACTGTCTGTTCGCAGGAACCACAGACGGCTGCGGTTTTGCTTCCTGTAATTTCGCAGAGGTGGCAAAGGCTTACGGCATTCCCGCACTGAGAATGCTCTGCGATGCAGTCAGAGAAGAAGCACCGGAATTTCTGGAAGGGGAAGGCCCGAAACTTCTGGAAGTTATGCTGGAGCATGGAACTTTTGCATATCCCAAGACCTGTCTGGGTGAACCGATCCATAATCAGCAGCCATATGCACCGAAGGAAGTTTATGACAGACTGATGGAATTGTAGGAGTGAAGAATATATTTCGGTAATGTGGAATATATAATATAGAAGGAATTTTTTTGCAGGCAGTCCGTTTTATGGAAGTGGGGAGACTCCCGCATGACAGAGAACAAATCTGTCTGTATTATAGATGAATAAAAAGAGGGAATATAAAATGAGCAAGGTAACAGTGATCACAGGCGGCACCTCCGGAATCGGACGCGGTATTGTGGAGAAGATACTGGCAAATTCAGCAGAAGATGATCTGATCTTTGCCACTTACGCTCACAATGCATATAAAGCCAATGAATTCTGGGACAGCCTGAAACCGGAAGACCAGGAGAAACTTATTATTCTGAAAGCGGACATGTCTTCCTATGACGATATGATGAATTTCGTCGGAGAAGTAAAAGAGAAAGCAGGACACATAGACTGGCTGATCAGCAATGCGGGAATCAGCACTTACGATAAATTTCAGGATTACACTTTCGAGGAATGGAATAAGATCGTAAATACCAACCTGTCTGTACCTGTATTTATGGTCAAAGAATTTATGCCTGTTATGACAGAGGGCGGAAGAGTACTCTTCATGGGTTCCTATGCAGGGCAGCAGGCATACTCCTCCTCTCTGGTATACGGCGTGACCAAGGCTGCCATCCACTTCCTTACCAAATCGCTGGTAAAGGAATTTGAGCCAAAAGGCATCACAGTCAATGCCATTGCCCCCGGTTTCATCCAGACGCCCTGGCATGAGAACCGCACACCGGAAAGCTACGAACGCATCAACCGCAAGATCGCACTGCACAGATTCGGTGAGATCAAAGACGTGGCAGATATGGCGTACAGTATACTTACCAATAACTACATGAATGGAAGTATTGTAGATATCCATGGAGGATATGATTACTTCTGACAGATTTAAAATATGAATCCCCGACAGATAAGATTACGAAAATTTCGTTTTTCCTGTCGGGGATTTTTGCATATTTCGGGAATTGTCCGACAGTTTAAACCATGGTATTATGAGGTAAAACAGGGAAGTTTTTTGAAAGAAGATTTTTATGTAAAAAATAAAATTATGTGACTGATTTGTGACCTGAGAAGATTATAATAATACCGAGAGAAGTCTGAAAATATTAAGAAGTTATAATAGAAGAAGAAAGATTATTGATTTTGATAAAGTCCTCTGTGGAGTTTGCGAAAAGCAATAAGCAGTGGGAAGGGAGAAAGATTAGATGAATCAGGTAGTAATTGTACATTTTTTTGGAAAGTTCTGCCTGGAAACTGATATTGGATATCTGGACGAAGAGAAGATTCATTCCAAAAAGCTCATAACACTTCTGGCATTTTTTCTTCTGAACTATAACCGGATGATTACGGCAGAAGAACTTGGAGAGCTGATGTGGGGAAATGGTGGTTCGTCCAATCCAATAGGCGCACTTAAAAATCTCATATACAGGCTGCGAAATATACTGAAACAGCTTGGAACTGCGGAGTACATAGTCTCACAGGCCGGCAGGTACGGCTGGAATAATGAAATAGAAATCTGCAGTGATGTGGAGAAATTTAAGTATTATGCAGAACAGACAAGAGAATCTGAAGGCAATACAGACCTTCGAATCAAAAAATACGAACAGGCATTGGCCTGCTATAAAAAGCCCTGCACCTCGATTCTTACATCAGAATCCTGGTTTGCAGTACGGTTCACATATTATCACTCAGTGTATCTGAGACTTGTAAATGAAGCGTGTGAACTGTGCAACAGTATGCAGGAATATGACAAAGTCCAGAAAATCTGCGGTCAGGTATTAGCCAATGATGAGCTCAGTGAGGATGCTCATTACTGGCTGATTAAAAACTGGATCGGACTGGGTGATACAGATAATGCACTGAAGCAATATGAAACAGCAGTAAAGATTCTGTATGAGAAACTGGGAACCTACAGTTCCCGGAAAATGCAGGAATTATATGATGAAATCCTGGGAATGAACCAGAACGCTTCCCAGGCAACGCTGGAAGATATCTACGGCGAAATACAGGAGCAGGATTGATATGCTACCCTCATATAGGACAATGAAATATAAAAGTCCTATATGGGGGT
>NZ_JAJDMI010000279.1:0-205 GCF_020593505.1 Blautia sp. DFI.3.45 | reverse complement strand
GAGCAGCTGATTTGTAATCAGCAGGTTATCGGTTCGAGTCCGATCATCGGCTTTTGATTTTAAAAATTAATATCGCGGGGTGGAGCAGTCTGGAAGCTCGTCGGGCTCATAACCCGAAGGTCATAGGTTCAAATCCTGTCCCCGCTATTTTGCCCAGATAGCTCAGTTGGTAGAGCAGAGGACTGAAAATCCTCGTGTCGCTGGT
>NZ_JAJDMI010000278.1:0-205 GCF_020593505.1 Blautia sp. DFI.3.45 | reverse complement strand
CTTTCACAGGTGTTTTGGTAAGTGTTACTTCCTCTTTATAGGAAAAACGCAAAAAATACTTCTGGTGTCTCTTTTCCAGAGTCGGGGCAGATGCCTTTTTCCCTGACCAGCATTTTCTCAGATATTCCATATCCGTATGATCCAGACGTACACAGGACCATTTCCAGTCATGACCGTCATAGAGTTTCAGGTATGCTTCGTCTTT
>NZ_JAJDMI010000277.1:0-206 GCF_020593505.1 Blautia sp. DFI.3.45 | reverse complement strand
GTTGATCCAACTACTTCAGTTGACCCAACTAGTTCTAGAGTCAGTTCTACTTCAGCTGATCCAACTACTTCAGTTGACCCATCTACTTCAGTTGATTCAACTACTTCAGTTGACCCAACTACTTCAGCTGACCCAACTACCTCGACCGTTCAAACTACTTCAGCTGATCCAACTACTTCCGTAGTCAGTTCAACTTCAGCCGATCC
>NZ_JAJDMI010000276.1:0-207 GCF_020593505.1 Blautia sp. DFI.3.45 | reverse complement strand
GTGTTCCACCTAGGATATGGCTAAGTTTTTGTACGTTTGCCTGGGGTTTATTGACCTTGGGAATGTACAAAGTTACATCGTTCAAACATATTTGCGCAATTAGATTCTTTCAAGCCTTATTTGAGAGTTGCACATTTTCAGGACCTCATTTTGTTTTGGGTTCGTGGTATAAAGAAGACGAATTGCCCATTAGAAGTGCTATTTTTA
>NZ_JAJDMI010000040.1:0-34333 GCF_020593505.1 Blautia sp. DFI.3.45 | reverse complement strand
TGCGCGTCTAACTCATCACTGGAAGTAACGAGAATGCGACGCGCAGTTATTCAATTTGAGTTATTCTGAATACCCCCTCTGTCAAGCTCTGTAAAGCTCTGAAAGTTAGCTGGTTGTTTGCTCCAGCTAATAATTAAGGAACATGAAAAGGATGCCATATTATTGCATGCTCCTTTCCAAATCTCTTTGTTCCATCCAGTCCTCAAATTCATCCCGACGAATCCTAACCCGACTGCCAACTTTTATTACCGTAAACTTTCCTTTATCCGCCCATTTGTTGATCATGCTTCTGCTGACCTTTGCCAGATAGGAAGCTTCATCAAAAGTAAGATACTTTATATTTCCATTGCTTCCCCGTATTCCGGTTTGTGATAATTTCTTCCGCCGGAAATTAGCCAGAGCAATATTCTGTTCCTGTGCAAGTTCTTCATAATGCTCAGAGCATGTTTTACAGTGGTCAAAAGCAAATTTTTTTACTTTTTTTCTGAAATTAAGTAAAGAATCGGGTTGCCTATACATAGTTTTCACTTTCAAAAAATAAAAAAATTTGTGTTTTTGAAAGCGACATCTTGCATATACTATTAGCAGACAGTATACTAAGTACAACAAAGCGGTTTCGAAAAATGAAAAAACTTCAATTTTTGAAAGTGGGTGACTAAATGAAAACAATCACGAGAGCAAAATATCTCGATAGAATCATTGAACTGAATGGCACTCCTGACATCAAGATCATCACGGGTATTCGTCGATCTGGTAAGTCTAAACTGATGCAGGCATATATTGCGTATCTGAAAAACAACTTTGAAAACATCAATATTATCTTCATTGACTTCATGGATTTAGCATATGAAGAAATCAAGGAATACCATGCCTTACACTCCTATGTGGAAGAACATTATCAGGAAGGCAAAACGAACTACCTGTTTGTAGACGAGGTTCAGATGTGTCCCAAGTTTGAGCTGGCAATCAACAGCCTGTACTCTAAGGGAAAATACGACATCTATGTAACAGGCTCTAATGCTTTCCTGTTGAGTGCGGATCTGGCAACTCTGTTTACCGGACGCTATATTGAAATTCATGTGTTTCCTTTCAGCTTCCAGGAATATTGCCAATATTATGATGATATCAGTGACAAAGATAAGCTCTTTGATGAGTACGCTATCAAGGGCGGTTTAGCAGGTTCCTATGCTTATAGAACCGAAAAAGACAGAACAAACTATATCAAAGAGGTCTACGAAACTATTGTTACAAGGGATTTGGTACAGAAATATAATCTCCCTGACACTTTGGTTTTACAACGTCTGAGCGAGTTCCTTATGGATAATATCAGCAACCTGACTTCTCCTAATAAGATCAGTCAGCTACTGACAGCAAATGAAACTCCAACCAATCATGTAACCGTCGGCAAATACATTAAGTATTTGTGCAATGCTTTTGTATTTTATGATATTAAGAGATACGACATCCGAGGTAAGAAATACCTTGAAAGCTCTGAAAAGTTCTATTTGTGTGACAGCGGTATTCGATATGCAATACTGGGGAGCAGAAATATGGATTATGGCAGAGTATATGAAAACATCGTATGCATCGAGCTTCTTCGCCGTGGATATGATGTTTATGTCGGCAAGCTTTATCAAAAGGAAATCGACTTTGTTGCTCAGAGAGGTAGCGAGAAGTTTTATATTCAGGTCAGCGACAACATTTCCGGGCAGGAAACATTTGAGAGAGAACGCTCTCCTCTGCTTCAGATTCGAGATGCTTATCCGAAAATGATTATTGCCAGAACCAAACATCCCCAATATAGCTATGAAGGAATCCAAATTCACGATATAACCGATTGGTTACTACAAGAATAAATAAGGCGAAATATCTCCGTCATTCTCTTTTGAAATGTTGGATACTTTGCAATAATACAGTAACCATAGATACTGATTCCTTCGGCACTAGCTTCTGCAGCCTTCACAGATACCGGAATCACGCTCTCAAATATCGGAATACTGGTTCCGTATTGTTCCAAGAGATCAATAACATGAAACCAGATATTGAGGAACTGCGCAGAAAATATATGGATAATCCACCTGAAGGCATGACGTCCATGGACATTCGCCGTATGAGCGAGGATGAACTTCTGGATATGGATTATTTCCTAAATGAGGATGAATTGGATGATTATTTTGGCGAAGAAGGTTTCTACATCTTTTAATACCAGTAGGTAGTGTAAAATAGTTTGTGTTTTTGGTAAAAAATAACTCCTTTTTGGTAAGAATTCAGATATGACAATTCTTATCGAAAAGGAGTATTTTTTATGGCAGTTGCAAAGGAACAAATTCGACAGATTATCTCAGAAAACAACATTAATACTTAAATAGTAATCAAATTCCATATATATTTTTATAAAATAGAAACGACAGGTCCGAAACCCTTGATTTTCAAGGATTTTCGTCCTGCCGTTTTTCATTTTCATAGTCAGGCGGATAAAATCATTCGCTTTGCTATGCAGCTCTACACCGAATAACTGCTCCGCAGGGAACTTACTTGATTCGGTTAAATTTTGCGAAATTATAATCCCACTCGTTCCTATCAGGAAGCTGCTTACAGATTCTTAATTCGTTCAATTGCTTCCAGTGTATTCTCATGTGTTCCAAACGCAGTGAGACGGAAGAATCCCTCACCGTGTGCACCGAATCCTGAGCCCGGAGTTCCTACGATGTTGGCTTTTTCAAGGAGATAGTCAAAGAACTCCCAGGAAGTCATCTTATCAGGTGTTTTCAGCCAGATATATGGAGCGTTTACGCCACCGGATACGGAATAGCCTGCTGATGCCAGACCTTCGTAGATGGCTTTGGCGTTGCTCATGTAGTAACCTACCTGTTCTTTCAGCTGTGCTTTTCCTTCAGGAGAGTATACAGCCTCTCCTGCACGCTGTACGATATATGGCGCACCATTAAATTTTGTGCCATGACGTCTTGCCCAGAGACTGTGGAGATCTACACCGTCACGAACCAGATCCTTTGGTACAACTGTAAAGCCGAGACGGACACCTGTGAAACCTGCATTTTTGGAGAAGCTGCGCAGTTCGATGGCGCAGGTTCTTGCTCCTTCGCACTCATAGATGCTGTGCGGTACATTTTCTTCGGAGATGTATGCTTCGTATGCTGCATCATAGATAATTACAGAACCGTTTTTATTTGCATAGTCTACCCATTCCTGAAGCTGCGGTTTGGTGATGGCACCACCGGTTGGGTTATTCGGGAAGCAAAGGTAGATAAGATCCGGTACTTCTTCCGGGAATTCCGGAAGGAAGCCGTTGGCTTCTGTACATGGCATATAGATTACGTTATCAAAGTTGCCACGTTCTTTGTTGTATTCTCCTGTACGACCTGCCATTACGTTTGTATCTACATATACAGGATATACAGGGTCGCACACTGCAATCTTGTTATCCAGTCCGAATATTTCCTGAATATTTCCGGAATCGCTCTTTGCACCGTCAGAGACAAAGATTTCATCTGCTTCAATGTCACAGCCTCTGTCTTTGTAGTCGTTCTTTGCAATAGCAGATCTTAAGAATTCATAACCAAGATCTGGTGCATAACCATGAAATGTAGCTGCATCACCCATTTCATCTACAGATTTATGAAGTGCCTCAATGATTGCCGGAGCCAGAGGCTGGGTTACATCACCGATTCCCAGTGAGATCACGTTTGCCTGTGGGTTGGCTTCTTTATATGCTTTTACTTTTTTTCCAATTGTGGAAAACAGATAGCTTCCCGGTAATTTCAGATAGTTGTGGTTTACTGTTACCATGTTTGATTTCCTCCCTGGCATGTTTCGCAGTTTTTATATACCTGTCTACAGCAGGCTGCTGCTTTGCCTTTCCATTTCTATTTGTGTCTTTTCTGCAAATATATTTTATTCGAGTTTTATTATACTTAATTATTTAATAATGTAAAGTCTCAAAGTGTTTTCTGAGAATAATTTTTAATATTAACATTACTGTTCACTGGTAATATATTAACATTTTTTACCCCGGGCATAATGTCCGGGGTGATTTATTTTATTTGCGCTTCTCTACTTCTTTCATTAGTGTCTCGCGGACGCTTGCAGGATTTGCCTTGCCTTTCATCTCTTTCATGATCTGACCTACAAAGAAGCCCATGACTTTATCTTTACCTCCCAGAAGTTCTGAAAGTGGTCCTGGGTTAGCATCCAGGATCCTGTTGATGGTTTCTTCCAGAAGTCCTGTGTCTTCTACAATCTTCAGACCATGTTCCTCAATGTAGGCTACAGGATCAATGTCTTCCTCAAAGACTTTCTCAAAGACTTTTTTGGCATTCTGAGGGCTGACTTCGGATTTTTCTACCATTACCAGAAGATCTGCAAGATGCTTCGGTGAGAAAGATACCTGTTCCGGATCCATAGCTTTATCTTTCGTCAGACGGAGTACCTCACCCATAAACCAGTTTGCTGTCTTCTTTGCATTTCCGTAGATTGCTGCTGTTTCTTCAAAAAGGCCTGCAAGATGGCGGGATTCTGTAAGGATTCCCGCATCGTATGCCGGAAGTCCGTACTCTTCCTGATAACGGGCCTGTTTCACTTCGCGAAGCTCCGGCTGTTCTGCTTTGATCTTTTCAATCCATGCATCAGAGATATGGATTGGAGGCAGATCTGGATCAGGGAAATATCTGTAGTCTTTGGCATCTTCCTTGGAACGCATGGCGTAAGAATATTCTTTGTTGTCATCCCAACGGCGTGTCTCCTGTGTAACTGCCTTGCCTTCTTCGATTAGTTCGATCTGACGTTCTCTTTCGCCTTCGATTGCTCTGGCAATGGCTTTGAAAGAGTTCAGGTTCTTCATCTCTGTTCTGGTACCGAATTCTTCTGCTCCCACTTCACGGACAGAAAGGTTAACGTCTGCACGCATGGAGCCTTCCTGAAGCTTACAGTCTGATACACCCAGATACTGCATCATACAACGGAGTTTTTCAAGATAGGCGATTACTTCCTCAGAGCTTCTCATATCCGGCTCGGATACGATCTCGATCAACGGGACACCGCTTCGGTTATAGTCTACCAGGGAGCAGTCTTCCCATTCATCATGAATCAGTTTACCTGCATCCTCTTCCATATGCATTTCATGGATGCGGATTTTCTTTTTGCCTGCAGAGGTTTCAATCTCTACCCATCCGTCATGACAGATTGGCAGATATAACTGAGAGATCTGATAGTTCTGTGGGTTATCCGGATAGAAATAGTTCTTACGGTCAAATTTGCAGTACTGATGAATCTGGCAGTTTGCTGCAAGACCTGCTTTCAGGGCAAACTCTACTACTTTCTTATTTAATACAGGCAGGGAACCCGGCATACCTGTGCAGACCGGACATGTATGTGTATTGGGTGCTCCTCCGAACTCTGTGGAGCATCCGCAGAAAATTTTTGTTTTTGTTGCAAGTTCTACATGGACTTCAAGTCCTATGACTGTTTCGTACTGTTTCATTATCTGGTGCCTCCTTCTCCTGGCACGGCAAAGGAGCCGCGGCTGGTTTCATAGGCGTGTGCTGCACGCAGGATTTTCTTTTCCATGAAGCAGTCCCCGATCATCTGGATACCGATTGGGAGACCTTTGCTGTCTTTTCCGCATGGAACTGTGATTCCCGGAAGACCGCAGAGATTAACTGCTACCGTGTAGATATCTCCAAGATACATGGCAAGGGGATCTTTTAAGCTTTCACCGATCCTCGGTGCTGTAAATGGAGATGCAGGTGCAAGGAGCACATCATATTTGCCAAATGCTTGGTCAAATTCTTTCTTGATCAGGGCTTTTGTGCGGAGTGCCTTCAGATAGTATGCATCATAATAACCGGAGCTTAATACGAAGGAACCAAGCATGATACGGCGTTTTACTTCTTCACCGAAGCCTGCTGTTCTGGTCTTTTTGTACATGTCGTGAAGACCTTCATATTTTGCTGCACGGAAACCGTACTTCACTCCATCGAAACGTTCCAGGTTGGAACTTGCTTCTGCACTGGCGATAATATAATAAGCCGGAATCATGTATTCCATGGTTTTGATAGAGAAGAATTCTACTTCTGCTCCCAGTTCTTTCAGCGTATCAAGAACACCCATAAAAGATGCTTTTACTTCCGGATCAAGTCCCTCTGCCAGATATTCTTCAGGAACTCCGAATTTCATCCCCTTAATATCTCCTGTCAGTTCTTTGGAGAACTGAAGGTCTTCTCTTTTCATGGATGTGCTGTCTTTTGTATCATGTCCTGCGATGATCTCCAGAAGAGCTGCACAGTCAGATACGTCTTTTCCTACAGGACCGATCTGATCCAGGGAAGATGCATAAGCTACAAGACCGTAACGGGATACTGTTCCATAGGTTGGTTTAATTCCGGTTACACCACAGTAGGAACTTGGCTGACGGATAGATCCGCCTGTATCTGAACCAAGCGCCAGATAAGTTTCTCCTGCTGCTACTGCTGCACAGGAACCACCTGAAGAACCGCCTGGTACATGTTCCAGATTCCATGGGTTTCTGGTGATGCCGTAAGCGGAGGTCTCTGTTGTACTTCCCATGGCAAATTCATCCATGTTTGTTTTTCCGATAATGACCAGTCCGGCTTTTTCCAGACGGTCAATGACTTCTGCATTATACTGAGGCACAAAATTCTCAAGAATCTTTGATGCACAGGTAGTTTTCTTTCCATTAATACAGATATTATCTTTGATCGCGATCGGTACGCCTGCAAGAGGACTGGTATAAGTACCGTCCTCGATGCCTTTTTGTACTTCTTCTGCACGTTTGTATGCTTCTTCTTTATATATGTCAAGATAAGCGTGTACTTCTGAATCCTGTTTCTCAATCTGTTCAAAAACAGTTTTTACTCCATCCAGGACGCTGACCTGACGCTGTTTTATTTTTTCCCCAAGCTGCAGGGCTGTTAATTTTTCCAACTCCATTGTCCTGTCTCCTATCCTATGGTTTTCGGAACCTGATACTGTCCTTCTTTTGCTTTCGGTGCATTTGCCAGCATTGCTTCTTTGTTGTCTCCGTTTGTGACAACATCCTCACGAAATACGTTTTCATCCTGGAAAATATGGGACATAGGCTCTACTTCCGATGTATCCAGTTCATCCAGTTTCTCTACATAATCAAGCATTTTCTGCATTTCAGCTTTTGCTTTTTCCTTTTCTTCTTCCGAGAGGGAAAGCTTGGCCAGGATGCAGACATTTTCCATTGTTTCATCATCTATGATCTTTGCCATGATTTTCTCCTTATATATACTGCCTGTAACATTCTATATTGCTTTTATTTCTTTCTGCCCGGAATCAACCTGCCGTTTCCGGTCAATATATAGGCAGCTTTCCAAGTTTCTGACTTGTTTACGGCTCCAGACGGTTCATATCTCGCGGGAAGAGACAGGTTTCACGAACATTCTCTTCACCGATAAGCTGCATGGTCAGACGTTCCAGACCAATTCCCAGTCCACCGTGAGGCGGCATACCATGTTTGAAGGTATCCAGATACTGTTCCATGCCTTCCTGCGTCATACCTCTGTCTTCAATTTTCTGTACCAGCATGTTGTAATCATGGATACGCTGTCCGCCTGTTGTGATCTCAAGGCCTTTGAATAACAGATCAAAGCTTAAGGTAAATCTTGCGTCTTCCGGATCATCCATTGCATAGAATGGACGTTTCTTTGACGGATAATGTGTGACAAATACGAAATCTGAGCCATATTCTTCTTTGAAATACTGTCCGATCAGTGCTTCTTCTTCCGGCTCCAGGTCAAATGGATTTCTGATCTTACGGTTATATTTCTGTGATACCAGTTCCTTGGCTACATCGAAACGGACTGCCGGGATTTTGGATACATCCGGGATCTCAAGCTTCAAAATCTGTACTTCTTTTGCATATTCTGTTTTCAGAAGGTTCATGGCATACTGGAGGAATCCTGTTTCCATTGCCATAATTTCTTCGAAGCTGTCAATATATCCCATCTCGAAGTCCAGACTGGTGTATTCATTTAAATGACGTTTTGTATTATGTTTCTCAGCACGGAATACAGGACCTGTCTCAAATACTCTGTCAAATACTCCAACCATCATCTGTTTGTAGAACTGTGGGCTCTGCGCAAGTACTGCAGGTTTGTGGAAGTAGCTGAATTTGAAAAGGTTTGCCCCACCCTCTGCTCCTCTGGCTCCGATCTTTGGAGTATGGATTTCTGTGAATCCCTGTCCGCAAAGATAATCACGGAATGCTTTTGTCAGGGCCTCCTGGATTTTAAATTTGGAACGCTCCTGAATATTTCTCAGGGAAATCGGTCTGTAGTTTAATTTTGCTTCCAGGGAAGTGTTCAGTTTCCATTTGTCGATTGCCATTGGAAGTGGCTCTGCCGGTGTTGATAAAATATCAATATGACGAATACGAAGCTCTCTTCCGTGGGGTGCTCTCTCCTCTTCATGCAGGATTCCTTTCACCCTGATCGTCATTGCTTCCTTCAATTCATGAATGGAAACATTTGCCATTTCATTTTCATAGACTGTCTGGAATAAGCCTTCCCTTCTTCTAAGAATGATAAATGCCACATCACCCATATTACGGATGCTGTGAACAGCGCCTTCGATTACGGCTTCCTGGTTCAGGAGATTATTACCTACGAGTTCCTCCCAGGTATTGATTTCTTTTTTCCATGTTCCATCCATAAATTCCATTTCCTCATCCTCCATTTCTTCATTTCTGAAAACCTTTGTGATATCTTCACTGGTTTCAAGTTCAAAAGGCTTTTCGTGCAAGCACAACGACTTTTTGGCTTAAAACCCTGGAATATCAAAAAGGCGTAATCAGAAAATCCGGAGACACTTATCCCCTGGACTCTCTGATTACGCCTTTGTAATCATTCTTCCTGTTATTATCTATTTTATGTTTGTTTGTGTTCTTTCTATATATAATATGATGTTAGGGTCAAAATATATTTTGCCTCTAACTTGATATGAACAAAAATATATTCTGTATATTACCACATATTCTGTCAAAATAATATCGTCATTTTTTACAAAATTTTTCCGATTATTTTCAGATGTTTTATTTAGTACATACGATAAATCAAATCTCATCATACATCAGCATAAGCAGCATCTGTGCAGTTTCTACCATATTAGTACCAGAATCCATACTGCATTTCTGGATATGTCTGTATGCTTCCTCTTCTGTCATCTGGTTTTTTTCCATCAGAAGGCGTTTGGCATTCGAGATATAATTCTGTTCTTTTTCTGATCTGGGCTTTGGTTTCTTTTTTTCTTTTTTGATCCGGCGTTCCAGATGATAGAGCATGTCATTGACCGTATCTATCAGTACGCTTGCTTTCATCGGCATCTGTACAGTGCTGACGGAATTCGGTGCTTCATCTATAATACGCTGAGAAGCCAGAAGCAACATTTCAAAATACTGTGGCAGGTTATCGAGAGCGTCTTTATAATAGGCATCTGTCAGCTTATACCCACATATCAGAACACCACTGTCAAGCTCTGAGATACTGGCCAGCGCATTAGAGACAGAGCTGCAGACAGAGGCTACTGTGAGCCCATGTCTGTTAAGTATTGTGCGGATTTTCTTTGCGTCTTCAATTTTCGGTAACGCAATCACAATGCTACTGCTCATAACTCTGCCACTCCTATTTCTGTTACAACCTGAGTTTCCGTCCACTGCTTATTACTTTTTACAACCTCCGCAGGGGACTTGTTTGATTTTGATCAAGCGGATGTTCGCAATCCGCTTCGCTACTTGCTCATAACCGAATAACTGCTTCGCAGTTTATCAGAAGGAGCTTCGCTCCTCCTGATACAAACAAGTCCCCACCCACTGCTTATTGCCTTTTACAATTTCTACAGGGGACTTGTTTGATTCGGTTAAATTCTGTATAAGTATTCCTCGATTTCCCAGGCTGAAATTTCTCTTGTATAGCGAAGCCATTCTTTTTTCTTGGCTGCTGCGTATTCTTTACAAAATTCTGTTCCAAGTACTTCTTTGATCCAGTCACTCTGTTCGAAGTAATCAATTGCTTCGTTCAAATTTCCCGGAAGATTTTCAATCTTCATTGTTTTCTGGTCTGTTTCGGATAACTCTCTGCTGGAGGACTTAGTCGGATAAATCTTCTTATTGATTCCATCCAGTCCTGCTGCCAGACATACTGCAAATACCAGATACGGATTTGCTGCTGCATCCGGACTTCTCAGTTCGATCCTTGTCTCCATACCTCTGGATCCCGGAATTCTTACCAGTGAATTCTGGTTGTTCTTTGTCCATGTCAGTTCTGTCGGGGCTTCATAGCCCGGAACCAGACGTTTGTAGGAATTTACGATAGGATTGGTGATCAGTGCCATCTCTTTGCTGTGAGCCAGAAGACCTCCTACGAAGTAATAAGCTTCTTCGCTTAATTCCTGTGGATTTCCCGGATTGACGAATACATTTCTTCCATCTTTAAATAAGGAGAAATGAATGTGCATTCCGGAGCCATTTACTTCTGCCCTTGGTTTCGGCATAAATGTCGCATGAAGTCCATGGCGTTTGGCAATGGTACGGACCGTCATCTTAAATGACATGATCCGGTCTGCAATCGTACGGACTTCACCGTATTTGAAATCTACTTCGTGCTGTGCAGGAGCAGTTTCATGGTGAGAAGATTCTACCTCAATCCCCATGTCTTCCAGATTTAATACAATATCACGTCTTGCGTTTTCACCCAGATCCACAGGACTGACATCCAGATATCCGGCCTTCTCATGTGTTACAGTAGTCGGAACTCCGTTATCATCTGTATGAAAAAGGAAAAATTCACATTCCGGATCTACCAGACAGGTGTATCCCTCCTTCTTTGCCTCCCGGGCGGTTTTCTTCAGGATATATCTCGGACTTCTCTCATGAGGGGTTCCGTCCGGACAATAGATATCGCATAACAGTCTGGCAACTTTTCCCTGCTGTGGTCTCCATGGGAGAATTGCAAAAGTGTCAAGATCCGGTCTTAAGTACATATCCGGTTCAGATTCTCCTGCAATTCCTGCGATAAAGGAACCATCTACGATACATCGGTTATCCAGCGCACGGGGAAGTTCCCGGGCAGTTATGGCGATGTTTTTCAGCGTTCCGAACATATCTGTGAACTGGAGACGGATAAATTCCACGTCTTCCTCCTCAGCCATCTGTAATATTTCTTCTCTGGTATAATTCCCCATTTTCATTCACTCCTTGTCAGCATAGTTTCTGCTGTTTTTTGCTTTCTTAATGATTCTTCGATACAGTTTTGTCCTGTCTGGAAGTTTTATAGATTCTTTTTATAATGATATAAAAAATGGCGCACTTTCTACAGTTACTTTTCTATAGAAAGAACGCCTTTGTTCATGTAGGCAATTATAACAATGTACCTGTTCTTTGTCAACTGCTTATTTTTTCATCGGCTCTTTCCATGTTACTGTGCATTCCGCTCTCAATAACATGCTTTGCAGCTTACTTATAATCGCTATTTTGAGAATACCGCATCATTTCTCGAAAGAAGATATACGCAGTACTGATTCATACTGATTCCCTCCCTCTGAGAATGTTCTGCCAGTAGTCTATGCAGGCTTCTTGGAATTCTCAGTTTAAACTGTCCAGAATAATCTTCAAGACTATCCGGCTCATGGATTTCTACCCCTTCTTCTAATGCAGCTTCAAGCCATGCTTTTTTTGCATCCAGGGCATTTGAAATTGCACTTTCCACTGTTTCTCCGCAGGTAATGCAACCAGGGAGATCCGGATACGAAACTACGAATCCTCCTTCGGTTTTATCTTCTACAACTTCCATACGATAGGACATTGACATATAATCATTCAGCGTCTTCATGATTCTTCGCCTCACTTTCTACTATTTCCCTTACCATTTCTACATATACTTTCTTTATCGGCTCATGTTTTGGTATTGTAATAGGCATACATCCAGACTTTCTAAATGTATAATGACTGCTTCCACTTCTCGGAACATTCATTTCATATCCATAACTTTCCAATACTTTTCGCAATTCATCAAACCGAAGATCTTTTGATAAATTACATATACGTGTTATCAGTTTATCCCATTTTGACATTCTTATATCTCCTATTTACATTATATGTGGTATCGTATATGGTGTCAATCAATTTTTCTATGCCAAATTTGAAAAGGTTTCCGTATTCTCCGAAAGAAAAATACGCAAAATACAAATTCAAAAATACTGTCTTTTGTACTTAATCATAAAGGGAAATGGATGAGCCGAATGGTTCAAAAATTATCTTAGATATACAAATTTAGTGTAGCAAATGTATTATTCTCTGTCAACTATAATTATTATAATACAAGACCCCAAAATCACTTTCAAAAAAGGTGCTGTTGCCTGACATCCTTTTCCGTCAGACAATAGCACCTTTCTCATATTTTATCTTATTTTTACAGATAGGAATATCCCATCAGTGATTCATCCACCGCTTTCGCAGCTTCTCTGCCTTCGCGGATCGCCCATACTACCAGTGACTGGCCTCTGTGCATGTCTCCTGCTGTGAAGACTTTGTCTACGGAGGTCTGATACTGCTCTGGTTTTGTATCTACATTGGTTCTTCCATTAATGGCTACCTTGAATGCGTCTGTTACATATTTCTCACTGCCAAGGAATCCGGCTGCGATAAGAACTACGTCTACAGGGATGACTTCTTCTGTTCCTTCTACAGGTACCATCATCATACGTCCTGTCTTTGGATCTTTTTCGCTCTTTAATTTCGTGAGTTTTGCCTGGCAGACGTTTCCGTTTTTGTCTTTGATAAACTCGGTAACCGTAGTCTGGTATACTCGTGGATCATGTCCGAATACAGCAATGGCTTCTTCCTGGCCATAGTCTGTTTTGAGGACTCTCGGCCACTGCGGCCATGGATTGGATGGTGTTCTTTCCACTGGCGGCTTGGGCATCATCTCTAACTGGATCACAGATTTGGCACCCAGACGGATAGATGTTCCTACGCAGTCATTTCCTGTATCACCGCCACCGATGACCAGAACATTTTTACCTTTGGCAAGTTCATATGGAACTTTGGCAAAGTCAGAATCCAACAGCGCTTTTGTTACCTGTCCCAGGAAATCTACTGCGAAATAAATTCCCTTTGCATCACGTCCCGGAACTTTAATGTCTCGTGGATTGGATGCTCCGCAGGCAAGGATGACGCGGTCGAACTGTTTCAGAAGTTCTTCTGCCTTGATGTCCTTTCCTACATTTACATTTGTAACAAATTTAACTCCCTCTTCTTCCATAAGATGGATTCTTCTGTCAACAACAGCTTTATCCAGCTTCATGTTAGGGATACCGTAGCGGAGAAGTCCGCCTACACGGTCTTTTCTTTCAAATACAGTTACACTGTGGCCTCGTCTGTTTAACTGCTGGGCTGCTGCCAGTCCGGAGGGACCACTTCCGATGACTGCTATAGATTTGCCTGTACGTACTTCCGGGATCTGCGGGGTTACCCATCCGTTCTCATAGGCTGTCTCAATGATCGCACGTTCGTTTTCTTTGGTGGATACCGGTTCTCCGTTTATATTACAGGTGCAGGCTGCTTCACAGAGTGCGGGGCAGACACGGGAAGTAAATTCCGGGAAGCTATGTGTCTTGCTCAGTCTTAAGAATGCCTGTTTCCAGTTGCCTGTATAAACCAGATCGTTTGTCTCAGGTACAAGGTTGTGCAGAGGGCAGCCGGATGCCATACCGCCGATCATCATACCTGACTGGCAGAACGGGACGCCGCATGCCATGCAGCGTGCGCCCTGAAGTTTCTGTTTCTCTTTATTTAATGGGGTCCTGAATTCTTTGAAGTTTGCAATGCGGACCTTTGGCGGCAGAACTTTTGCCGTCTCTCTCTCATATTCTAAAAATCCTGTTGGTTTGCCCATGATTTCCTCCTCTTCGCCGCACTTGCTGCGGCAATAATGGTATGGCCCACGCCACCTTTTTATTTATTCTAAAAGATGACGGGGCAACATTGATAAGTTCACACGATATATTCAATTATTATCAATGTTTAGCGCCAATACTTTCATAGAACGCTTCCATCTGTGCCTGCTGACTGTTGAGTCCTTTTTCTTCCAGTTTCGCACTTAAAGTGATCATCTTCTTGTACTCATTCGGAATGAGTTTCTTGAAGTGTGGCAGATAGTAATCAAAGTCAGCGAGAACTTTCGCACCGAGTTTGGAGCCTGTAGCTTCTACATGGGCTTCGATCAGGTCACGGAGTTCTTTTTTGTCATATTTGTTTTCCACTTTTTCGATGGAAATCATAGCCTTGTTCAGGTTCTTATAGAGGACATTGTCTACATCCAGTACATATGCGATACCGCCGCTCATACCTGCTGCAAAGTTCTTGCCAGTCTTACCAAGTACGACTACGCGGCCGCCTGTCATATATTCACAACCATGCTCTCCTACACCTTCTACAACTGCAGATGCACCGGAGTTACGAACTGCGAAACGCTCGCCTGCAACACCATTGATAAATGCAGTACCACTGGTTGCACCGTAAAGGGCAACATTACCTACAATAATATTCTCTTCTGCTTTGTATGCAGCTTTTTCCGGAACCTTCAGGATCAGTTTACCACCGGAAAGTCCTTTTCCAAAGTAGTCATTACTGTCACCGGTCAGTTCCAGTGTAAGTCCTTTAGGGATAAATGCACCGAAGCTCTGTCCGCCGGCACCGTTGCAGTGTACAGTGATGGTGTCATCTGCAAGTCCGTTTTTATTCTTTCTGGTAATCTCTGCACCAAGGATGGTTCCGAATGTACGGTCAATGTTTGTCAGATTTACAGAAAGCTCTGTTTTCTGACCTTTATTGATTGCATTTGCGCATTTCTTAACCAGAACTTTTTCATCCATGGTTTTTTCCAGTTCGAAATTATATACAGCCTTCGGGTCAAAGGTAACTTTCTGATCTTTGCCTGCAAATGGATTGTTCAGGATTGCACTTAAATCTACTTTACCCTGATGTGGTTCTGGTACATTGTCTGTCTGAACCAGAAGATCTGTACGTCCAACCATTTCGCTGACTGTACGGAATCCCAGTTTAGACATATACTCTCTTAATTCCTGTGCGATAAAGCGCATGAAATTCTCTACATATTCCGGTTTTCCTTTAAATCTCTTGCGGAGTTCCGGATTCTGTGTTGCCACACCTACCGGGCAGGTATCCAGGTTACATACACGCATCATTACACATCCCATGGTTACGAGAGGAGCTGTTGCAAAGCCGAATTCCTCTGCACCCATCAATGCTGCGATTGCAACGTCACGACCACTCATAAGCTTACCGTCTGTCTCAATGCGGACACGATTTCTCAGCCCATTTTTAAGCAGTGTCTGATGTGTTTCTGCAAGTCCCAGTTCCCATGGAAGTCCTGCATTGTGGATAGAACTTCTTGGAGCTGCACCTGTACCTCCGTCATAACCGGAGATCAGAATTGTCTGCGCACCTGCTTTGGCAACACCTGCTGCAACTGTGCCCACACCTGCTTCAGATACCAGTTTAACAGAAATATCTGCATATTTATTTGCATTCTTAAGGTCATAGATTAACTGTGCCAGGTCCTCGATAGAATAGATATCGTGATGCGGTGGCGGGGAGATCAGGCTGACACCTGGTGTAGAATGACGGGTTTTGGCAATCCATGGATATACCTTCTTTGCAGGAAGATGTCCGCCTTCACCAGGTTTTGCACCCTGTGCCATCTTGATCTGGATTTCTCTTGCAGATACAAGATAACGGCTGGTTACACCGAAACGTCCGCTGGCAACCTGTTTGATCGCGGAGCATCTGTCATCGCTGCTTCCTGCGGAATCCAGTCTTTCGTCACTTTCACCGCCCTCACCTGTATTGGATTTTCCATGAAGGTGATTCATGGCGATTGCCAGTGTCTCATGTGCTTCCTGTGAAATGGAACCATAGGACATAGCACCTGTCTTAAATCGTTTTACGATATCATCTACGCTCTCCACTTCTTCAAGTGGAACCGGAGTCTCAGCAAACTTAAAGTCCAGAAGTCCTCTTAAGTTTCCGTGGTTTTCTTTATCTACCAGATCTGTGTACTGTTTGAACAGATCGTAGCTTCCTGTCCATGTGGACTGCTGCAGAAGATGGATAGTCTGAGGATTGTAACGATGTTCCTCTCCCTGGCTTCTCATCTTGTGTGCGCCTACGCTGTCCAGAGTCAGGTCTGTAGGAAGTCCTAATGGGTCAAATGCTTCTGAGTGAAGCTTCTCTACATTTTCTTCAATATCATCCAGAGTGATTCCGCTTACACGGCTGACTGTACCAGTAAAGTATTTCTCGATCACATCTGAGGAAATACCGATTGCCTCGAAGATCTGAGATCCCTGATAAGACTGGATGGTGGAAATACCCATCTTGGAAGCAATCTTTACAATACCGCTGATGACTGCATGATTGTAGTCATCTACTGCTGCATAATAGTCTTTCTCCAGCATATGGCTGTCGATCAGTTCATGAATGGTCTCAAGGGCAAGGTACGGGTTGATGGCACTTGCACCGTAACCAAGTAAGGTTGCAAAGTGATGTACTTCTCTTGGCTCACCGGATTCCAGAATAATTGCAAGGGAGGTACTCTTTTTCGTCTTTACCAGATGCTGATGAACTGCGGATACTGCCAGAAGTGACGGAATCGGCATATGGTTTTCATCTACTCCTCTGTCTGAAAGAACAAGGATGTTTGCACCCTCGCGGAATGCTTTATCTACTTCTACGAAAAGACGGTCAATAGCTCTCTCAAGCTTGGTGCTCTTGTAATATAAGGTGGAAACAACTGCTGTCTTGAAGCCCTCATGTTTGAAGCTCTTGATCTTCATCATATCTGTATTTGTCAGGATCGGGTTATTAATCTTTAATACCTGACAGTTTTCCGGTTTCTGCTCCAACAGGTTTCCGTCTTTGCCTACATAAACACTTGTGCTGGTAACGATTTCCTCACGGATCGCATCGATCGGAGGGTTGGTAACCTGTGCGAAGAGCTGTTTAAAGTAGTCAAATAATGGTCTGTTCTGTTTGGAAAATACTGCAAGCGGGGTATCCACACCCATAGCTCCGATGCTCTCTGCTCCGTTTAACGCCATGTTTCTGATGGAAGTACGGTACTGCTCATAAGTATAGCCGAATGCTTTCTGCAGACGTGCTCTCTGCTCAGGTGTATATTCTTCCGGTCTTTCGTTAGGAATCTTGATATCTTTTAACTGTACCAGATGACTATCCAGCCATTCACCGTATGGCTGCATTTTTGCATATCCCTCTTTCAGTTCATTGTCATCAATTACTTTTCCCTTTACAGTATCTACAAGAAGCATTTTTCCAGGATGGAGACGCTCTTTTAATACGATTTTCTCTTCCGGGATTGGCAGAACACCCACCTCTGAGGAAAGGATCATATAACCATCGGAGGTAATATAATATCTGGATGGACGGAGACCGTTTCTGTCCAAGACAGCTCCCATCACATCACCGTCTGAGAAGAGGATAGATGCAGGTCCGTCCCATGGCTCCATCATAGTTGCATAGTACTGATAAAAGTCACGTTTTGCCTGGGAAATGGTGTCATTGTTTGCCCATGGTTCAGGGATTGTGATCATCACTGCAAGCGGAAGTTCCATACCGCTCATTACCAGAAATTCCAGTGTATTGTCAAGCATTGCAGAGTCGGAACCATTTCTGTTTACAACAGGGAGCACTTTATGAAGCTGTCCCTCCAGATATGGTGATTCCATATTTTCTTCTCTTGCAAGCATCTTATCTGCGTTGCCGCGGATGGTGTTGATCTCACCGTTGTGTACCATAAAGCGGTTAGGATGTGCTCTCTCCCAGCTTGGGTTTGTGTTGGTACTGAAACGGGAATGTACCATGGCGATTGCAGATTCATAATCCGGGTTCTGAAGATCTTCGAAGAAAGTACGAAGCTGTCCAACCAGGAACATACCTTTGTAAACGATGGTACGGCTGCTCATGGAAACTACATAAGTATTATCATTACTCTGTTCAAACTCACGTCTTGCAATGTAGAGCATACGGTCAAATGGAAGACCTTTTTCCACATCTTCCGGCTTTTTGATAAATGCCTGCATAATACATGGCATACATTCTCTGGCTTTATGTCCGAGTACCTCCGGAAATACCGGAACCTGACGCCAGCCAAGAAGTTCCAGGCCTTCTTTCTCAAGAATGATCTCAAACATCTTCTTTGCCTGTGCACGTTTGATCTCGTGCTGCGGGAAGAAAAACTGTGCGATGCCATATTCTCTCTCATCGCCAATCTCAAATCCCTCTTTCTTACAGGCTTTCTTGAAAAATTTATGGGAAATCTGGAGAAGGATACCTACACCGTCACCAGTTTTGCCTTCTGCATCCTTACCTGCGCGGTGTTCCAGATGTTCTACTATCTTTAATGCATTTGCAACAGTATCGTGGGTTTTCTTGCCTTTGATATTGACAACTGCTCCGATACCACAGTTGTCATGCTCAAATTCAGACCGGTACAGACCTTGCTGTTGCTGCTGTTCTCTCACTTCTTTCATAATCTCCTCATCCTTTCTATTTTTTCTGCTGTTCTTCACTTATTAGTATCAAGTACGCTCCAGCGTACTTGCTGCGAGCTGCGCGTCATGCTTTGTATGACATTTACCTCTGCGCAGTTCTGCAATCCGCCGGAGGCTTTCAAAAGTAATTAATTACTTTTGAAATCTACAGCCGCCTGAATAAATCCTCTGAATAAAGGATGTGCATGATTCGGGCGGGATTTGAATTCCGGATGGGCCTGAGTTCCTACATAGAACGGGTGCCCTGCGATCTCGATCATCTCTACGATATGATTATCAGGGGAAGTTCCTACGATATTCATTCCCTTCTCCTGAAGTTCTTTACGGAATGCATTGTTTACTTCATAACGATGTCTGTGACGCTCATGGATTTCTTTTTTGCCAAAGAGTTCATAGGATCTGGAACCTTCTGCAAGAATACATGGATAACTTCCAAGTCTTAAGGTTCCACCGATATCTTCGATATCTTCCTGATCCGGCATTAATGCAATTACCGGATGTTTAGTTTCCGGATTCAGTTCAATACTGTTTGCATCTTCGTATCCAAGTACATGACGGGCGAATTCTACAATTGCCATCTGCATTCCCAGACAGATTCCAAGATATGGAATCTTATGTACTCTTGCGTACTGTGCTGCCAGGATCATTCCTTCTGTACCTCTGTTTCCGAAACCACCCGGAACCAGGATACCATCTACATTGTGAAGCTGCTGATCCAGATTCTTCTCTGTCAGTTCTTCAGAATCGATCCAGTCAAGCTCTACCTTGGCTCTGCAGGAAATTCCGCCATGTTTCAGTGCCTCTACTACACTGAGATATGCATCATGAAGCTGTGTATATTTTCCTACAATTGCGATCTTTACTGTTTTATTCGGATTTCTCAGACTTTCTACCATTTCCTCCCAGTCACTTAAATCCGGTTTTCTGTTTTCCAGACGGAGACTTGAAAGAACTACATCTGCAAGCTTCTCTCTTTCCATTGCAAGAGGAGCTTCATATAAATATTCCACATCCAGGTTCTGAAGTACATGTGATACAGGTACGTTGCAGAATAAAGCGATTTTTTCTTTAATGTCCTCTGTCAGCTCATGTTCACTTCTGCACACCAGTATATCCGGCTGAATTCCCATTCCCTGAAGTTCCTTCACGCTTGCCTGTGTAGGTTTTGTTTTCAGTTCTTCAGATGCCTTTAAATAAGGAATTAATGTTACGTGGATCAGGATTGCATTGTCATGTCCCACATTGAGCTGGAACTGACGAATTGCTTCCAGGAACGGTTGGCTTTCAATATCACCGACTGTTCCTCCCACCTCGATAATGGCAATCTTGTTTTCCTCCGGTGATTTGGCGCGGTAGAAACGGCTCTTAATCTCATTTGTAATATGAGGAATTACCTGTACGGTACCCCCGCCGAAATCCCCGTGACGTTCTTTCTGAAGAACAGACCAGTAAACCTTACCGGTTGTCACATTGGAATTTTTATCAAGACTCTCATCAATGAATCTCTCATAATGTCCCAGATCCAGGTCTGTCTCTGTACCATCGTCTGTTACAAAAACTTCTCCGTGCTGAATCGGGTTCATGGTTCCGGGGTCGATATTGATATAAGGATCAAACTTCTGCATGGTTACCTGGTATCCTCTCGCTTTCAGAAGACGCCCCAGAGATGCAGCTGTGATTCCCTTTCCAAGACCGGAAACAACTCCTCCTGTAACAAATACGTATTTCACTGCCATTTTGATTTCCTCCTCCATCATCCTTTGTTAATAAAAAAGCGTCAGATGCAGCTATCAGAGGGCACTTGACCCATCTGGTATTCTGCATCTGACGCCTTTGTCAGATCATCATATCTTCTATAATAATATGTTCAATTGGCTTTCTTTAAAAATATGCTATACTATAAAACATTTTTTTTCGTTTGTCAATAATGAATTTCCCGTTTTTAAGCAAAAACAAATCAAATAAGTTCCTTCTGATAAACTATGAAGCAGTTATATTTTATGAAATTACTCTGAACACAGTCATAATACAGAAAAAACGAATCTGTAGAAGTTCATCTTCCAGACCCGTCTTCTCTGCGATAATTATTCGGTTATAAAAATGTAAAATTTATGCAACTGCAAATTTCTTCAATGTACGATCAAATTCCCGGCTCTCCCCGTGGCAGTCTACTGTCAGTTCTCTGGTCAGATCCAGACTAAGTACACCAAGGATTGATTTGGCATCAATTAAAAATCTGTTGTAATAAACATCAATATCAAAATCACATCTGCTTGCAGCATTCACAAATTCCTGCACCTCTTCAGTTGCATTTAACTTGATTTTACTCTGTGACATCGTGATCACCCTTTCTGAAAACATTCTTTGTTTTTTTCTATCAGACGCCCATATTATGTTCCACATTTCAGAATTTGTCAAGTTTTTAAATTTATCCAATTTTCATAAAGCGCAGGGGTTCTATTGTGCATTTTATTCGTTTATATATGTTTTCACAGCATTATTTTATACACTATGTATGATTCCACCCTATATTGGTTTTACCATTATGTGAGATTGATTCCATATATCATCGACAGGTTTCTGCATTTTTTATGAATTTTTGCGACTTAACACTTCACAATATCTGCAAACTCCGCATTTGTATAATCCGGAATCTCCATCGGATAATTTCCATCGAAGCATGCCTTACATAAGGGCAGGCCGCCCGCCATTCCTTCCAGATAATCTGTCTGCATGTAGCCAAGAGAATCTGCCCCGATCATTTTACAGATTTCCTCCGTGCTGTGGCTGGCTGCAATGAGCTGATCATTTGACGGCACATCCGTTCCGAAATAGCATGGATGTAAAAATGGCGGTGAACTGATACGTACATGCACTTCCTTTGCTCCCGCCTCTTTTAACATGTGGATCAGGTTTGCAATGGTTGTTCCACGAACAATAGAATCATCCACCAGAACAATCCTCTTATCTTTTACAACAGATTCCAGCACACTCAGTTTCAGATGAACACTGGACTCACGTTCTTCCTGAGTCGGTTTGATAAATGTTCTTCCAATATAGCTGTTTTTATAGAACGCAAATGCAAACGGGATTCCTGATGCTTCGGAGTATCCCTTTGCAGCAGGGAGTCCGGACTCCGGTACACCTGTTACAAGATCTGCCTCTACAGGATAAGACTTGGCAAGAGATTTACCGCCGCGGATTCTGGCATCATAGACCTTCACCCCATCAATGGTACTGTCAAGTCTTGCAAAATATATATACTCAAACACACAATGCGCGCGTTTTGCAGCAGCAGACGCAAGCTCTTTATTTGACTTCAGTCCGTCTTTTGTGATCGTAAGAATCTCACCCGGCTCAATGTCACGGATAAATTCCGCACTTACAGATGTCAGAGCACAGCTCTCAGAAGCAATAACATAAGCATTTCCTCTTTTACCGAGACACAATGGTTTCAGTCCATATGGGTCGCGGACTGCGATCAGTTTTCTCGGGCTCATAACTACCAGACCATATGCACCTTTGATCTTCTTTGCAGTCTTTAGCACTGCCTCTTCTACTGTTTTAGAATGCACACGTTCTCTTGCGATATGGAACGCAATAACCTCTGAATCTGTAGTTGTATGGAAAATCGCTCCATTCTGGATCAGTTCCCATTTCAGTTCCGGTGTATTAACCAGATTTCCGTTATGTGCAAGTGCAAGAGTTCCCTTTACATAAGACAAAACAAGGGGCTGTGCATTCTCTGCAACAGAAGCTCCTGTTGTGGAATATCTTACATGACCAATACCAATATCCCCCTCATATTTACGGACAACATCCTGTCTGAGAACTTCACTTACAAGTCCCAGATCCTTATGAAACTTCACATTTCCACGCTCTCCCTTAGTATCAGAAACTGCAAGTCCGCAGGATTCCTGTCCTCTGTGCTGCAGGGAAGTCAGTCCATAATATATGGACGGAACTACATTGCCGCCATCCAGATCATAAATTCCAAAGACGCCGCACTCTTCTTTTATTCCAGCCATCTGATTTCCTCCGATCGTATTCTCTTGTCTGACTTTAACTTTACTTTCAAAACCCGCTGACATTGTTTTCTTATGTTTGACGGGTTCCAAAATCAAATTATAATAATAGAAACAAATTTGTCAACCTATCCTTTTTTTGCCATATCTCAAAAATTTTTTCTGAATTTTTTCAAAAAAAGTGCTTGACATCTGTTTTCATTTCGTTTATAGTACAGCACATAAAGCAAAGGCGCTTTGGAAAGATCTACAGAGATCTCATCCAGGGCGCTTTTTTCGTTTTATAAAACTTTCGTTTCATAGAAAATGTTCGATGAGGAATTTTCTATGAGACGAAAACCGCAGGCAGTCACAATGGTGATCTGCAGCGGCACTACACATATTCAGAAAATATTGCAAACCGAAAGGAGAGTACCTATATGGCACAGAATATCCCTGAACTGTACGGCAGCCTGGTCTTCAACGACAAAGTAATGAGAAGTAAACTGCCAAAAGACATGTACAAAGCATTAAAGAAAACAATCGAGAGCGGTACACACCTTGAACTTGATGTTGCCAACTCCGTTGCTGTTGCAATGAAAGAATGGGCTACCGAGAACGGCGCCACTCATTATACTCACTGGTTCCAGCCAATGACAAACGTAACTGCAGAGAAACATGACAGCTTCATTTCTCCTACAGGAGATGGTCAGGTGATCATGGATTTCTCAGGTAAAGAACTTGTAAAAGGTGAGCCGGATGCTTCCAGTTTCCCGTCAGGCGGTCTTCGTGCCACATTCGAGGCAAGAGGATATACAGCATGGGATCCGACATCACCGGCATTCATCAAAGACGGAACCCTTTACATTCCTACAGCATTCTGCTCCTACAGCGGAGAAGCTCTTGATAAAAAGACTCCTCTCCTTCGTTCCATGCAGACACTTGATAAAGAAGCTACAAACCTTCTCCATATAATAGGAAATAAAGATATCAAACACGTAAATACAACTGTAGGTCCTGAACAGGAATACTTCCTGGTAGACAAGGAATTATACAAACAGAGAAAAGACCTTGTATTCTGCGGACGTACACTGATCGGTGCTCCTGCTCCTAAGGGCCAGGAAATGGAAGATCATTACTTCGGTGCTCTGAAACCTCGTGTCGCAGCTTATATGCATGACCTGGATGTAGAGCTCTGGAAACTTGGTATTCCTGCCAAAACAAAACATAACGAAGTTGCTCCTGCACAGCATGAGCTGGCTCCTGTATTCGATACAACAAACGTTGCGGTTGACCACAACCAGTTAACAATGGAAGTAATGAAGAAAGTTGCCGACAAGCACGGACTTGTATGCCTTCTTCACGAGAAACCATTTGAGGGAATCAACGGAAGTGGTAAACACAACAACTGGTCTATGATTACAGATACCGGTGTAAATATCCTTGATCCGGGAAAAACACCTGCTGAAAATACACAGTTCCTGATTTTCCTGACAGCTGTTATCAAAGCAGTTGATGAATACGCAGATGTACTTCGTATTTCTGTAGCAAGTGCAGGAAATGATCACCGTCTTGGTGCAAACGAGGCTCCGCCTGCTGTTGTATCCGTATTCCTCGGTGATGAACTGACAGAAGTATTAAAATCTATCGAAAATGACGAATATTTTGCAGGAAGCCGCGCAGTCCAGATGGATATCGGTGCAAAAGTACTTCCACATTTCGTAAAAGACAATACAGACAGAAACCGTACTTCACCATTCGCATTTACAGGTAACAAATTCGAATTCCGTATGCTTGGTTCCGAAGCTTCTGTTGCAAACCCGAACATTATTTTAAACACTGCTGTTGCTGAGTGTGTTCACCAGTTTGCAGAACAGTTAAAGGATGTACCGGAAGACAAGATGGAGGATGCAATCCACGAACTGATCAAGAAGACAATTATTGATCATAAATGTGTTATCTTTAACGGAAACGGTTATACAGACGAATGGATCGAAGAAGCTGAGAAACGAGGTCTCTTTAACCTGAAATCTACACCAGATGCTCTTCCTCAGTGGATCGCAGATAAAAATATTGAACTCTTTACCAAATATCATATCTTCACAAAAGAAGAAATTGAATCCCGTTATGAGATCTGGCTGGAATCCTATTCCAAGATTCTTAACATTGAGTCCAATACTATGGTTGAAATGGTACAGAAGGATTTCCTTCCATCTGTATTCGCATATATCGACAAAGTTGCAGCTACTGCTGTTGCTAAAAAATCAGTTGTTTCAGATGTCAGCACAGCTTCTGAAGGAAAACTGATCAAAGAGCTGTCACAGCTTGCTGATGAGATTTCCACAGGTCTTGAGACCTTAAAAGCAGACACTGCCAAAGCGCTTGCTACAGAAGATCCTCTGGCTAATGCAAAAGCATACCAGACAGTTGTTCTTTCTGATATGGATGAACTCAGAAAGTCTGTAGATGCAGCAGAAACTCTGATTCCGGATGCACTGCTTCCATATCCTACATATGACAAGCTTCTGTTTTCCGTTTAATTAACAGGTAATAACAGGGGAATATCTTTATGAACTCTACTTCATAATTCATTATCGATTTCCTCATCCATTAATCACACGATATTTTGATGTTCTCCTGTTTTACATATAATTTTGATTTTAAACTGCATTGCATACAGTCATACGAAATGTCTTTTCTATTACATCAGTTATGCAATACACTATAAATATGGATTTTATATTCGCAAAAGCGCGATGAACTGGCTACATTTCCAGGCATCGCGCTTTTTGCATTTTATAAAATATGAGGAAATTTTTATGAGGGAGGAATATTATTATGGAATTTTCCGCAGTAAACACAATATGGGTGCTGGTCGGCGCCGCGCTGGTCTTCTTTATGCAGGCCGGATTCGCAATGGTAGAAACAGGCTTCACACGAGCCAAAAACGCAGGTAACATTATTATGAAAAACCTGATGGACTTCTGTATCGGAACCCCGGTCTTCTGGCTGGTCGGCTTCGGTCTGATGTTTGGTGCAGGTAATGGATTTATCGGAAAGATCGGTGGTATTGCCACAGAAGCACACTATGGTTCAGGAATGCTTCCTGACGGAGTTCCTTTCTGGGCATTCTTAATCTTCCAGACAGTATTCTGTGCAACATCCGCAACAATTGTTTCCGGTGCAATGGCAGAACGTACCAAGTTCCTTTCCTATTGCATCTACAGCCTTATGATCAGTCTTGTTGTATATCCGGTATCCGGACACTGGATCTGGGGCGGTGGATTTATCAGCCAGATGGGATTCCACGATTTCGCAGGTTCCTGTGCAGTACATATGGTAGGTGGTGTGGCAGCTCTGATCGGTGCCATCATCCTTGGACCTCGTATCGGTAAATATACAAAGGACGGCAAATCAAAGGCTATCCCGGGACACAACCTTACAGTTGGCGCTTTAGGTGTATTTATCCTCTGGTTCTGCTGGTTCGGATTTAACGGTGCTTCCACAGTAAGTATGGAAGGCGATGCAATCGTAAGTGCAGGTAAAATCTTCGTTACTACTAACCTTTCAGCAGCTGTTGCAACTGTAACTGTTATGATCATCACATGGGTACGTTACAAAAAACCGGATGTTTCCATGTCTCTGAACGGTTCTCTTGCAGGACTTGTAGCAATTACAGCAGGATGCGACACAGTTTCTCCTACATCCGCAGCAATCATCGGTATTGCTTCCGGTTTTATCGTAGTATTTGGTATTGAATTTATTGACAAGGTTCTGAAAATTGATGACCCTGTTGGTGCTGTCGGTGTTCATGGTTTAAACGGTGCTTTCGGTACCCTTGCAGTTGGTCTTTTCTCAGACGGATCAGGCACAGACTGGAAAGGACTCCTTACAGGCGGCGGCTTCCACGGATTTGGTGTTCAGTTCACTGGTATGATCATCACAATCGCATGGGTTGTTGTTACTATGACAATTATCTTCCAGGTAATCAAACATACAATCGGACTTCGTGTTTCAGCTGAAGAAGAGATCGCAGGTCTTGACTCCAAAGAACATGGTCTTGCAAGTGCTTATGACGGTTTCGCAATGGCTGGTGTTCCGACTCCTATGGGAACTTCCATAAAAGCTCCTGTTGTCACAGCCAGACCTTCTGCTCCTGCTGAATCAGTTCCTGAACTTCCGAAAGAAGGCGTTCATAAGCTTACAAAAGTTGTTATCATCACCCGTCAGAATAAGCTTGATGAATTTATGCAGGCAATGAATGAGATTGGCGTTACAGGTATCACCATCACAAACGTACTTGGATGTGGGGTACAGAAAGGTGCTCCATCCTACTATCGTGGTGTTGAGATGGAAATGAATCTTCTTCCTAAGGTCAAAATTGAGATTGTTGTAAGTCTCGTACCTGTACAGAAAGTTATCGAAACTGCCAAGGCAGTCCTCCATACCGGTCAGATTGGTGATGGTAAAGTATTTGTATATGACATTGAAAATGTCGTTAAGATCCGTACAGGCGAAGAAGGTTATCTCGCACTGCAGGATACAAAGTAAATTATTTATCAACAATCAGGTAATATTAATAAGAGACATCAGCGTATTGATTGCTGGTGTCTCTTATTTTAATCTTTCTTTCTAACAATTCCAATGGCGTTAAAAAACAGGCAGTATATTTCATGTAAATATCATAGCCACGATATCGGAAGCCTATTGTATTATATCTGGTAGGAAGTGTGTCAAGTGCAAGAACCGCTTTTTAATCTTTTGGGAAAAATCCTCTGCATACTCCCGGTATTTAAATTGCTGAAGGATATATTTCTTTTTTCCTTCACATCCAGCTTGCCGCTCTGGGCAATTACAACTTTGTATTTTCTTTTTTCCATCCGTACCCCTTATATTGCATCAATTTCTGCCCATGCTTCTTCCACTATCTGCACTCTGTCACTTTCCATATCATCAATGGCTTCATCCAGCCTTGACAAAAGAACATCCATTGCATCATTGATTGTATAAGTTGGTTCATGGGATTTTGTTGCCTGTGCCAATGCCATAACCATCACCCTTTCTTGAAATAGCACTTTTGTTTCTATTTTTATCATACCACGAACCACCGGAAATATCTATATATTTTAAATTTGTCTTTATAACCCAAACACAGAATACTGTTTTTGGGACGTTTTTTAGAATTTGTCCATTTGTAGTTTCAATTAAAAAAGTAAATAAAAGTGCTGCCGCACCAAACTTTTCAGTGCGGCAGCCCATACAGCTATTTACCTATGCCTCGTTTATATTAAATGTTTTTCCTTAAAGCTCCCGAAGGTAATCGGCACTAACATAACGGTAAATGCCGCCAAGAGAAATTTTGGCCCACCCATTACTGATAGAATATACATATACTTTTGTGCCATAATTCAATGTGCCTACTATTGTATATTGTGTTCCAGGGCCTGATCTGATATTTACATCCGACCCTGTGCACTTGTAATATCCCGGTACGCTTCTCGTGACAGAGCTTGTTTCAATTCCTGTATTTTCCGCAGCAAGCACCGGCATTGCAAATGAACTTGTCAAAAGAATTGCACTTATGACCAAACACACTACAAATGAGTTTTTTCTCATATACTTCATAATCTTTTCCTCCCATAATTTTTTTACACCATATCATCATCCTTGAGAACCTGGACGTGCTTTACTATAAGGTTCCTGCGTAGTTCCAACCACGACCCCATCTTTATTCAGTATATTACCTGTTTTGGGATCTATATGAGAACCGGCTGGTGGCGTCCATTTTCCCGACTCATTCACTGTACCAAGCGCATCTTCCAATTCCTTTTTCGTTCGGGGCGTTTTCAGTTCTGGCGTTGGTGCCGAGCTGCCGTCTGCATTGTCTGTATTGTCAGTACTCTCAATAGTTTCTTCTTGAACAAATGATTCTCCTGAAGTCCTGTTATTTTTAGACGTATCTCCATTATCTTTATCACTGCAGCCTGTACATAACACCATTATTACAAACAACAAGCTAAAAACAACTTCTTTCTTATGTGTCATTTTAATCTTTTACCTCCATTATGCCCGTTTAACTACTCCGAACCGAACTACTCAATTTAAAGTGATAGAATTCTATCATTGTCCCATTGGAATCCACTCCCTTTCAATGAACAAACTGAATTAACTGTAAATAAAGAACTTTGATCAAATCAATGACAAACTTTATTATCTTTATTTTTGCCATGATTTCAACCCCTTTTGCACCAAACGACATTTACAGTCTGTTTTTGGTCGATTTACACATTTTCTTTACGATACAAGGTACTTGTAAGCCTGCTGTCAGTAATATCCCAACAGAAAAACAGATTGTATAGATGTACTTTCCCAGCAAAAATAAAGCTATATCTAACAGCCCAAACAGTATCACGAAGAACACTGTTATTTTTTTATATGTCCTTTTCTCGTTAGTATCAAGTCTTCTGTTTTCACTGTCTATTGGACTAAATGTAATCAGGCTCACAGACGCAATAACTGTAGCTATTGCCAACTTCAAATCACATTGCACATGCATTGATAACATTATGCACAGAAACAATAGAAAACCAGATCCAAGAATACAAGTGTGCAAATTTTTTGCATGATAACCACCACTAAATTTTCTCAGAACCACAAACGGAAAAATAAGAGCAACTCCGTGTTTTACGCTTCCCAAGCCAAAGCCAATAACTCCTGCAAGGATAAGTGGTGATACCAATAGAAAAAAACTATATAATGCATACTTGTAAAGTTCCTTATCCGCCTCGTTTATCGCATTACACCGGATCATCCAATTTACTACTGTATCTGTACATTTTTCCATTACTTGTTTCTCCTGTAGTTCATTAATTCTTTCGGTGCCTTAGGCTGATACATGATAAGACAAGAAGCTGTGTTAGCTTCTGTCCGTAACACAACATCTAATGCTGCTTTCATTCCTTTTGCAACCGATTTAGTTACCTCTTTCTTCATAATGACCTCTCTCCTTTCCACTAAAATTTGTCATTGATTTTCACATAAGCAATCATATACCACTTTAATCAAATAAACGACCCCTTTGGAATGAACGGAATGATTCTTTACAATATTGGATAATTTCCCTCTTTTCTACGAAAAATAATATGTGATACAGAATTATTTATATATAAATATCAGTTTGTTTAATATATTGCAGAATAGTTCTTTGTTACATTCTTCTTTTTATTTAGTTCTATTGGTAAAATTCTACTGAAAGAAGGTGGGATAAATAGAATTTCAATATGAAGGTATGGGAAACCGCATCAAAATACGCAGAAAAGAATTACGGATAAAACAGGCAGAACTTGCCGAAAGATTAAATATATCCAATAACCATATGCCATCAATCGAAAACGGAAGGCAAAAACCAAGTCTGGATATTTTCATTCAGATTTGTAATTTACTCAATGTTACACCTGACTACCTTCTGCTCGGCAGTATGCACGCTTATAATATTCCACAGGATATTATTGATAAACTACGGTTATGTAATCAATCCGACATAGAGCTTGCCGGAGACTTTATCGAACTGCTTGTAAAACGAAATAACAAAGCAACACATAATGAACCAAAATTGTAATTAAATTGTCTTTTCATACGCATTTTTTGCATTTGGAAATTCTATGTGATAAGATGTACACATACATCTATTTAGAAAGTCAGGTGAAAAAATGCGTATTTTAATTTGTGATGATGACACTCTGATCATTGAACAATTGAAGAAGTATATCGAATCCTACTTTGAGTCCAACCATTTAAAATGTCCTGAATTAGTTTCTTTTACCAGTGGTGAAGCTTTGTTAACTGACAAAGGTGAAAAGGATATTGTTTTTCTGGATATCGAAATGCCTGGCATGAATGGAATCTATGTTGGGAATGAATTAAAAAAAGCAAATAGAAATGTGATCGTTTTTGTTGTCACCTCTTATTCTGAATATTTGGATGAAGCAATGCGTTTTCATGTATTCCGTTACCTTTCCAAACCTCTAGATAAGCAGCGTTTTTTCCGAAATCTGAAGGATGCCTTAGCTTATTACAATTCCATTACACTCAAAATTCCTGTGGAAACAAAACAGGCGGTATATTCGTTTCCTGCTTCGCAGATTATTGCCATAGAAGCTCAGGGGCGAAAAGTAATTGTACATACTGCCCGTCAGGACTTTGACTCTATTCATAATATGAATTACTGGTTGGAAAAGCTTCCCCAAAACAGTTTTTTTCAGACACACCGGAGCTTTATTGTTAACTTCGAACATATTGTGGACTTTGATCACTCCACCGTACATTTATCAAATCCTCAGATTACCGCTTACCTGACACGCAGGAAATACAGTTCCTTCAGAAATGCATATCTACTATATCTGGAAAGCATGAGGTGAAAATAAATGGAATATATTATTTTACTTATTTTTAGTTTTTTTACAGAAGCGGTTATCTTATGGCAGTACGCCGCCAGCCTTTTTTCCCCTTCTCATAGCGGTAAAAAGAGACTGACTCTATTAAGTGTTCTTTATGTACTGTTGTTTTTTCTTTCCCTGCTTGGGCAAACATGGCTGAATATTATCAGTTTTTTTGTGATAAACACTGTTTTCCTCTATATAATGTTTAACCTCAAGTTATTATTGGCACTCTTCCATTCCGCTATACTTACAGCGATTATGGGAATATCTGAACTTGCAGTTTTGGGGATGATATCAAGATTCTTTCCCCATTTTCTCTTAGAAGCAAGTGTCGGACTTGTTTTTTATACCGTATTTAGCAAAATTACCTTTTTTGCAGTCGTTTACTTGTTAAGTTGGCTCTTCAAGGGGAACAAAGCAGCTCAAGAACCGTACGGTCACTCCGAAATTCTCTTGATGTTCATCCCGCTTTCCTCTATTCTTATGATGTTTACTCTTCTTTCTATTGGTGAAACAACCGCATATGCCCCACCGGTTGATTTTCTAGTAACAATCTGTGCCGTTTTTCTGTTGCTGGTCAACCTACTTGTATTTGGAATCAACCAATATAACGCAAAAAGATCACAGGAATATGCCGATTTGCAGTTACTGCTCCAGAAAGAATCCGATTCTGTTGAATACTATGAAATGATGCTTGCACAAAACGAGAACCAGAGCATTTTGATCCACGATATAAAGAAACATCTTCAATCAATCAGATTACTGAACGAAAAAAATGATTCCGATAAAATAAATGACTATATACAACAACTCATGGAATCTTCCGACTTAAAGGAAACCACAAAACTCTGTGATCATGAAATGCTAAACTCCATTCTGTGCCGCTATCAGCGCCACTGCAATGATAAGCACATTATTTTTCACACTGACATCAGAAGCGGCACGGTACAACATATATATCCGCGCGATTTGACTTCTTTATTCTGTAACTTATTGGAGAATGCAGTGGAATCAGCAGAGAATATTCCAGACTCTTTTATTGAGCTCACCGTACAAAAGAAAGAAAATTCACCCTTTCTTATTATCATACTCATCAACTCCTGCCAAAATACCCCTGTATATAATCCAGAGGGACTTCCTATATCCCATAAATCAGACAATGGCAGACATGGATTCGGAATCAAAAGCATTAAAAAAGTCGTAAAACAGTACCATGGAAATTTGCAAATGTATTATGATAATGATTCCGGTACCTTCCATACAATCCTAACCTTAAAGCAGTAAATATTAAAATCTGGCAATCGCAATTTTATACGATTGCCTTTTTACATATTTCAGCATGCATTGATGTTGTTTTATATCACTATAAATGAGCAAGTTCGTGATTTTGCATAAAAGAAAGAGATCTTTTCCTGTTATGTGTGTCGATGGCCGATCGAGATATTTTTCAGGCAATGTAAAAACCGTCTGGCACTGGATACATACCAGATCCGTTTCTCAAAGGAAATACAGAGATACTGGCTGCTGATGTCACTGGCACATTGTATTTGTGTCACAGGAACTGGCAAATATCGATCTTTTCAAGATGGATATCATCGAATCTGTAGTGCCGTTCATCAGGAAAAGTATCAGTATCTATTCCTATGTGCAAAAGCAAGTGATGATTTTGAAGCATTTATGAAATTAGCAGGATAATTTTGTGCATTTTTTCAAACTTGCTCATTTATAGCAGGATATATTATCCTGTCAATTGAATCTGAAAGGGGCTGTTGTAATGAGAAAAAAATTAAATATTACAGAAGGCATTTTTCCTATGCCTGTATTGATGGTTGCAACCTATAATGAAGACGGAAGCATCAATGTAATGAACGCTGCCTGGGGTACGATGCAGGAACGTGACACAGTTGCATTGAACCTTACCGAGACCCATAAAACCGTACAGAATATCAAAGCACGCGGTGCATTTACCGTCAGCATCGCGGATGCCGCACATGTAACAGAAGCTGACTATTTCGGTGTAGAATCCGGTAATCGCGAGCCTGATAAATTTGCCCGCAGCCGTCTGACCGCCACAAAATCTGAAACTGTAGATGCTCCGATTATCAATAATTTTCCTCCTCGAACGAAAAGACAGTCAGACAAACTCAGCCTGACTGCGCTAAATATTACCTGTCTGATTTTATACGGTATCCTTCCTATTCATGTGGTGACAGCCTGGGCAGATTCCAGCGGTAATGTGCTGCCAGATATCGGATCAGCACCACTACAATTGATGATACTACCATAGCCTGTACATTTCCCACAAATCGATTCATATATACGCATACAACTGCACCAATGATGGAGGCACAGGCATAGATATGTTTTACAAAAATATACGGCGGTACACTCGCCATCATATCTCTAAGCAAACCGCCGCCTACTCCCGTAATGGTTCCAAGAAATACAAGCAGGAACACATTGTCCATATATCCCTGGCGGATTCCTGTATTTACTCCTACTACTGTAAAAATCCCAAGCCCGACAGAGTCCATTGCCAGCATGATTTTATCGTAGGTCTCACGCCTGTGCCCCTGAAGCAATTCTCTCTTGAAATAAAAAATAAAGAAAACAATGCAGGAAGCAAGCACTGACACCAGTGCATATACAGGATTGGTAAATACAGCCGGAGGGATGATCCCCAGAACAATATCCCTGATCATTCCTCCGCCTACTGCTGTTGCAACTCCCAGAACGCTCACGCCGAAAATATCCATATTCCGTTCAACGCCCACCATCGCTCCGGAAGCAGCAAACGCCACTGAACCGGCCATTTCCATAACAAATGTTACAATTGACTGATAATCCATATTTGTTTTTTAACTCCCCATCCTATCTTTCTTTTATAATCCCAGAAAACAATGCAACTAATGCACTCCTGCAAAGCACGAAAGACAGGAAAATGCTGAACTGTCTTAATTGCATTATTTTCTGGAATTGCTATAAAAATATCAGTAAATCTCCGTTCATCACTTAATGTTTTCATAATTGAAGCAGGAGATTCCACTGAATTATCCAAGATAAAAAGTCGATTTTTTGAACGTCACGTGAAAGAGTCTTTACTCTCAATCAGTATCAGAAAATCGACTATTTATTCCATTTCATATAGATAAACTTATATACTTCGCGAACACCTTCAGCATAGTATAGTAAGTGAATTACTCGGCAACTGAGTTACCAGAGCATCTGAATTAAGGCGGGATACCG